>JAISCR010000176.1 GCA_031265435.1 Treponema sp. | reverse complement strand
ATACCGCGTTACGGGATCAGATGCTTGCCCTGGCGAAAAGCGTTGAGCCCTGCAATGAATTCCGCGCATCGGCGATTGAAGACCTCGTCAAAATTCTCGGGCATGACGTTAAAGAATACAGTTAGGCCTGTGATGAGTTCTTCCGGATCGACGGCCTCACCGAACTGCTCGGCAAACAAGTGGATAATTTCTTTAGGTGTAAGATCTTCATGTTCGAAGCGGAAGAAGGCGGCTTTTTCTATTCCATCGGGATTGAAGAAGTCGTAGTGCTTTGTAGTAGCCATGATTATTTTCCTTTATTTGTCCTATCTAAAAAAAGCCAGCATTCCGAATATTGCCGCCAGCAAAACCTGATCCGCCGGATTGTATCCGCGGCATTCCAAAATTGTCGCCGCGGCAATAAAACCAAGGCTGATAACAGCCATTGTTTCTCTCCCTGACATTACACCGCCCCCCAGGCATCTATGCCGCGGCAACTAAAATCCGGTCAGCATACTGTTAGGCAGTTCTGTCCCGAAAGGAATAGCGCTTTTTGCGGCGCGTTCTTTTTCCAGGTCGGCTTTGCGCTGGAAGCGCACCCAGTAAGATGGGCATTTGCTCACGTCGCCGGTGAATTCGCCCTGCTCAAGTTTCTGAACTTCGAAGCCTCCGCTGTCGAGGAGGTCGATGATGTCCACCATTTCTTTCTTTGTCATTTGTTACTCCTAAAAAGTTATTTCGAGTGCTCGGATAGTAGCACCGTTTTACCGCAAGGTTCCAGAAGACACAGCCTTTACACCTTCCGTCGGCAATAGGACAGACAGGTTTCATCTATGCCTCCTGTAAGAGCCGGGCACCTGATTCTTCGCCTTCTACTATCAGGCGGAAAAGCCTTGACGGTAATCAGGCCGGAACCAAGTGTATATTTTACAGCAATAACATCGTAGCCTAATCCGGAAAGCTGATTTGCCATGCAGATTGCATCATTCGTGCGAGGATGTCTTTTTCCGGCTGTGTCTTGTTTGTCAACGGTTTTACGCATGCTTGTTACACTCCTTTTTATTCACCTTGAGCCCTGCAATGAATTCCGCGTATCGGCGATTGAAGACCTTATTGCAGCGGCCATGATATTACCTCTCAATTCCCAAGATGGTGAAAAAGCCAGAAAACCATAAGGCACATGATCGGGAAAACGGCGCACACCAGAACTGCCGCTTTTAAAAGATAGCCTCGCACGTCAAGGACTTTTTGATTCTCCGTAATATTTTTACAGAGGGTTATGATATTTCCGATCAGTAGCGCCCTCATAGTGTTTTTGTAAAATTCGGCGGTAAAATAAGCCATGGGAGAACCGGTGCCGATATGTACGCCGTAAGGGACAATCACCGCAAGGAGAAAAACCAGTACCAGGAACAGGGCGGCACATGCGGTTACCGCGGCGGCGAAGAGGGACATAGACGTATGTGCCTAGGAAACGACAAAAAAGCCGACCAGGGCCGCCATGGCGGGCATCGTGAAGGAGAGCAGGCCCACAGCTTTATTATTTATCACATTGATGTTTTCAAGGGTACTCCGGTTGTATTCAAGGGCTTCCCGGTAAATAAAGGCGGCCTTTTCCTCATCTACCGCCTGCCAGTCGATCTGTGAAAAATTAATAGTTTTGTCCGCGCGCATTTTGTTACTCCTATTCCTTCAGCCGATCTATTTCGGCCAGGATTTTTTTGGGGTTTCGGTAGCACCGGCCCATAAGCGAGGCCAATCCGACACAAGCTAAAACCTGCTTTTGTTTTGCGGACATAGCCAGAAGAAAGGCCGGCATATCCTTTGGGTCCATCCTGTCCTTTTCGAGAATTTCCTTGAACAGCGCTTTTGCCGCTGCCCGTTTCTTTTGTTTATGATGCAAGCCCAGCTTGCCGGCGTCCAGGATAATACCCTTGCCGTCCAGCGTAGCCGAAGTCAGACAGTTCTTTGAACAAAAATAGACTGTAAAATGAGTGAGATGATGTTCTATCCACCCCGCCTTTGTTGCCGGTTTAGTGCGGTCACACCAGAGACAAAAGGGTTCGGAACTTTCACGTATCGTTGTTTTAGTCATTTTGTATCTCAAAAGATTTTAAAAATCCCGCGGGGGCCTAGCCTCTAAACCCCCGCGGGGCGGCGGATACCAGTCTACCCGCCAGGACATCCAACAACAACAATAAGGAGGAAGGAAGCATAGTCAGGATACCGGGGGACGGGAGGCAAAATGATATAATAGGGATTATTAATTGACGGGAATTTACCGGACGGGTATACTTATGAACGGTAGGATGCCCTGTAGACGGTTTAGCCCGTAGCTTCGGATTCGGGCTATAAAACTATACAAACGGTAACGGCTGTACGTTAGCGCTCCCGGTTATCCTACCGTATTTTTTCCAGTTTCATAATACGGTTATATTCGGCGATGCCGCGGTCGGTATCCGTTGATATGTCCAGTTCATACATGGTGTCTATTTTAGGCAGTTGAATGGCCGCTCCCCGGTGAGTGTGTGCTTTTATGTCGAGATCGACAACGATTTTCATGTATCTGCTTTCGGACAGCTTTTTAAGATAAATCAGGCTGCGCCTGTCCAGAAACACACCGGCGTCGATAAGATAGTCCATCAGGTTATACCAGTCCTGTTCGGCGGGGGCGTTGCCCTGCCTGGCATGACGCCCTGAATATTTTCCCGCGTTAATCAATTTGGATTCAAGGACGATTATACCCGTCTCTTCCATGTTCATACCCTTCTTTTTCAGGGCGCCGGTGATTGTACGGTCAAAGATGCCGACGGGCGTGGTATGCCGCTGATCCAGTTTTTTAGCCACGGAATTTTCAATAAAATCATAATAGTCACTTTTGACAATCCTGTTGGTTAAAAGCGTTTTAACAACATTGTCGAACTGTTCGGGGATTTTAGTCCGTGTCTTCGTAATAGCCTGCTGCAGCGCCTGAGTATTCCGGCCGGTCTGCAGGGCGTTCCAGTTGAACCCCGGGCCGACCCCCTTCGGCAGGCGTTCAATAATGCCTTTGCGCTCATTGATATAGGTTCTGTACTGTTCAGGCGGGGCCGTGGTTTGTATCGGGACCGTGTACCCCGGCGTCCCGTCCACCGAGGGAGGAACGGCAACCCCGCTTTTTTCAAGGCGTTGTTTCCGTTCCTCCGACACCGCCACCGCCTGGCACTTGCAGCCATATTCTCTCTGGGGATCCGGATAATGGAGATCCCACCAGGGATCGTCCTTGGGGAGGATAAGCCCCTCCCAGGCAAGATGTTCCGGGCGGTGGTTTTTGGAGTTACCCACCCGGTACATGAGGTAAGGGTGGGAGGTAGACTCCATCTGCCTTTGATGCCGGGCGTGATTATACGCGCTGCGAAGGTTGGTGTCATAGATAATTTTAAGCCGCCGGTCGCTCCCGAGCTGGGCGTTCACGGTTTTACCGGTCAGGGGGTCTGTCATCTCCTTCCTGCCCCACCAGCCTTTTGCCTGGAGAGTGGGCGTGAGTTTTTTCCTGAACGATTCTAAGGTCTCCCCGTGTTCAACGGCCTCCTCCACCGCCTTTTTGATGTCGCTTAACACGTCAATCTGCATGGCCTTGGCAACGGTAAACATGGTGGCGTGTTCCTCGTTCCACACGTCCTTGTACGAAAAGGCAGGATGGAGTGTTTTATTTTTGATATACGCCAGGGCTTCTGTGGGGATCAGGGGGCCGGCCATTATGCGTCAAACTCCTCCATGCCCTTGACCCGGGCCTTGAAGGTCGCCACCGCCAGCAGTTCGGCGATCTTGTCCGCCGGCCATGCGGCGGCCAGCGTCTCCAGTTCTTTTTCAAACGATTTAAAATCCGTGGCTTTATCCAGGGCCTTATCCAGCACGGCGGCGATCTCGTCGCTGATGGCGGTAAACCCGTCAGCCTCCTCACCGGGATCAAGGGGGTCAGGGTCGGCCGCCTCCGCCGCTTCCCCGGCGTTCAAAGAAATCCGGTGCTCCGCGGCATTGAAGCCCATCATCCCGGCCGGGGCGGCTGGCTGTTTCAGAATCTCATCATCCTCGGCGGGGGCACTCAGGTTCAGGAGCGTAAGCATTTCCGCCTGCCTGACCTTGAGCCCTACAGGTACAAGTTTGGAAACAGCGTCGGCAATCATCTGGACGTTCTTTGACTCCACCAGTTTGGTTTTAATTTTGGGATACACCGCCTGTTCACCAAAATTAAACTTAACGTAGGGAATCACGAGGTCCCGGTTTATGGTCTGGTCAAACTGGAGCGCGTCCGCCCGGCAAATGTCCTGCCGCACTTCCTCCTGCCCCGGCTGTCCCCCCAGGGCTCCCGGCGTTCCCTCCGCGCTGGCGGTCTGTCCCAGCACCAGTTTGGACAGTTCCTTGTCCACCCATTCGGCCAGTTCCCGGTATACCAGGGCGTTGGTTCCGGTGGTCGTGGATTCGATAATTTCAAGAACCATGGAATCGGGAATCACCGCGCCCACGTCCGACCCGATGGCGGCCACCGCCCGTTTCAGGGTGGCGATATCCTCTTTGGTGGCTTTCCGGCCGTATTTCCCCAGCCGTACCGGATACCCGAAGCGGTCGGCGAAGGCGGCCCAGCTGGTGACGTCGTAATTTTTTATGAGCCAGTACAGGAGGGCGGTAAAGGAAAGGCCGCCGGTAATCTGCATCCCCGCCAGGAGGTTCGGCTCGTGGACAATAAACCGGAACTCCTCCAGGGGGATAAGCCCGATACCCAGCGGCTCCCGCAGGCGCAGATCGCCTGAGTCCCTGTCGTAGGCGAACCAGCGGGGATCCCGGAAGAGGAAGGTCTTGGGTTTCCACCGTTTCCCCGAAGTGTCCCAGATAATCTCGTTGACGGAAAAGCCTTTGCCCAGCGCGTCCAGGGCGTTTTTGCGGAGATCCATCAGGTCGGCGTGGCCCAGGATATCCTCCTCCACCGCCGCGGCGATGTCCTTATCCGCCTCCGCATCCCCCGCGCCCTGGACAAACATCTCAAGCCCCTCCACGGCGTGTTTGCGGGTTGAAAGCACCGACCGGTAATGGGCGTCCCGCTGTTCCAGTTCCTGGGCAATTTCTAAATATTCCGCCGGCGTTTCCCCCTGGCGGACCGTATCAAGAATGTGAGCGAGCCGCTCCGGGTTCAGCCCCCGGACGAGTCCTCCGCCCCAGAGGGAGCGGTTGGAATTGGGAACCGCGAAGGCAAGCTGTTCGGCTTCCGGTTCTTCCCTTCCCGGCGGTTCCGGCACATTCTGAACGGCGGCTTGTTTTTTGAAAGGGTTTCTTAATCCCATGGCAGTTCCTCCATGAGTCTCTTTTCGGTGTTTGATCGCAACTCACATCGAGCCCTTTCATAAACAGCGTCATCAACTTTCTTACGGGTTTTTCTTGCCAAATCATACATCCCGCCAAAACGCCGATGAGATCTGATATGGCAATGAAGCGTAGCGCATGATTTCTCTGCTGCCGCATCATTGTCTATAGGGGTGATAGTTGCACAAGCCATCAAAACACTTACAACCAGAATAACCACCATCCATTCAAAATGCTCAATCATCTTTTTCATTCTACTCACCATTCCCCTTAATTCGTAAATATTCCCAGCATTAATCCCATATATCATCCTCCCGATCCCGGAAACGGTTTTGGACGTTTACCGGTTCATACTGATATTCGTGATACCCCTGATCCTCATCCTCAAGGGCCGCGAAGGTCACCATCAGTTTGGCGATGGCCCCGTCCCCGTGCCGCCGCTCCCGCTGTCCCCCGGATCGTTCCAGCACCCGGGGAACCCCGGCCTTGAGCCCCACCACCCGGAAATCCTCCCGGACAAACACATCGTCGGGGATATTGGTGGTTCCGTCTTCCATCCGGCCCTTGAGCTTGGGAAAGTTTTCCGCGTACCACCCGGCGGAGATCATCACCTGATGGACGTACCCCGGCCACTCCTGGGCGGCGTACTCGGCGATCATCTGGCCGTTCCCCCGGCTGTCAAACGCGCCCCCGGCAAATCCGGGCAGGGTTTCCATGATATACAAAATGGTCTGCCACTGCTGGTCAAAGGGCACGTTCCGTAACTCGATTACACAGAAGGTCAAAAGTTCCCCGGAGGGTAACAGCTCGTCCAGAAAAACACAGGTGAGATCGCCTGACCGGGCAAAGTCTTCCCCCAGATACACCGGGTTGGTTTTGCTTTTTAAAATATCCCGGACTTCATGTTTCAGCCATTTTTCAAATTCCTTTATACGGATTTCCTTTTTAACAAAGGTAAAAGAATCCTCACAGGCTTTGCGGATGACTTTGACCGAAGGGTCTGAGACCGCCTCAAGGAGTACCGCGGGGAAGTACCGGGTTCCGGCCCGGAGGGGGATACAGAACAGTTCCTCGTCGGCCCCCTCGCCATAGTTATGCGATGATTTCATCCCGCCAGGCGTCCTGTTTTTCCCGGCTCCACGCTTCCTTTTGTACCAGGCAGATACGCCGGTACAGCCCCTGCTCAAGGGCCTGGTCAAAGGTGGTGTGATGCAGGGAATAATCCAGTTTGCCTTCGTGGATTTCTTTAATCAGTTCGTTAAACGGATTATCGTCCCCGTTATGGGTGGAAAGAATCCGCACACAGCCGCCCCACATTAAGAGGGCCATGGCCGCCTTTTTTAATTCTCCCAGATCTTCCACAAAGGCCGCTTCATCAATAATCACCCGCCCCTGTTTGGACCTGAGGGAGCGGGCCACCGAAGGGAGGCACCATATCTCATACCCGGAGGCGAAGCGGATGCGGTAGACGGTAATGTCCTTGTCCTCATCTTTCAGCACCACTTCTTCGAGTTCCCGCGCGGCGGCGTTGATATGCCGTGCCCAGAAGGCGCAGTCCCGTGCAAACTGCTGGGTCATCTCTTTTGAGTAGGAAAGGTAATAGGATGACTGGCCTCCGGCCTCTTTGCTTTTGGCCGCTTCCAGCACGGATGCCAGGGCCTCCACATACGAAGCGCCGATACGCCGGGATTTTTCCCATACCTTGACCCGGCTTTCATCGGCGATCCATGCTTTTTGATAGGGTAAGAGTACCTCTTCGTCCATGTTACATGCCCAGTAGTTTACGCTTGATTTTATCTATGAACGCATCAGATGCACCCGCCGTTTTACCTTCCTGCTCCACAATCTCGGCGGCTTCGGCCAGTGTCGCTTTTCTGATATTTTCAGCCCGTTCGGCATTGAGTTTTTCCGCCTGTTCCAGTTCCCGCAGAGACCGGGACACCTTGTAGAGTATTTCCGTGATGCCCAGGGCGTTGAATTCCGGGGAATCTTTTATCTCCTCAATCTCACTCATCAGGTCAAAGGCCGCCAGGCGGATCTGTTCATTCACGACCTTTCCCAGTTTGTTCCGGCTGTCCGCCCCATATTTTTCAAGATAGGCGTCCGCCACCTCCTTGGCCTGCCGGTTCTTTTCGGCAAACTTTTTCATTTTCTGGGCGTAGCGGTTCACGGAGCTTCGTGACACCAGCGGTTCCCCGGCTTCATCGTTTATGGCGTCCGCTATCTCCGCCTGGGTAACCGCCGGGTTGTGGAGCATTTCAAGGAGTTTATTCCGGAGCTTTTCCGGGAGCCGGTCCACCGCGCTTTTCTGGCCCATCAGTTCTCCCGGGGCGGCGGGTCAATCCCTTCCGCCCGGACAAACCCGGTCGCCACGTCTATTCCCGGCCGGGTGATGGTAGCCATAACAAGCCCCGATTCGGCAAGCCGCTCAGTGGCTACATAGCCCCGCTGTTCAAGCCAGTTGATTTGCGTATTCACCTCGGCTATCCCGCAATGATGCCCCCAGGAATTAAGCAGCCGCTGGAGCAGTTCGTTGGAGATGGATCGCCCTGGGTCCCGCTCGATCCCCCACAGTATAATGCTGCGCTGATTGGGTAAAAAAATATTATCCACGGCGGCCTCCGCCGGTGGGGGTGTTGTCCACAAACCAGCCCTGAATCTTTTCAAGAATGTTCCGCATACCCTTGAGCTCCCCCTCGATGGTACTCATCCGCCGCTGGAGATCCTGCATCACGTTGTTTTCAAGGTTTTCTATCCGCTTCCCCAGCCGTTCAAGGGATTCCTTCCGGGCGTCCCGTTCCCCCTCTACCTCCCCCTTCAGGGATTCTTTTAACACGTTGAATTTTTCATCCTGCTTTTTCCGCCAGTACTGAAACACAGTAAAGGAGAGGGCAAAGACCGAGAGAAAAGTCCCCACCGCGGTAAGAATAAATTTCGCTATTTCTATCGAACGCCGCCTGAAATAAGATTGACAAACGTATCGCCTTGAGGATAAACTTGTCATGGTGCATATCGTAGTAAAGCGTCCGGGAATAGCCGTTTCCGGGCGTTTTGTGTTTTACCGGGGAATCAGCGCACAGGTCAGGAATCCTCCCACAAAAGAAAGCCCTCCGGTGATAACAAGCGCGGGTAAAAACCGGTTTGTTTTTTCCCGTTCCGCCTCCACATCCCGCTTCATGCTTTCGCTTAAACTGGTGTAATACGCCGCGTCGGGGGCATACCGTAACGACGCCGCCTTGTACCCTTCGGCGTATGCTTCTTCAACGGCCGCGTCAATTTCCGCTTCCGCCGCCGCCAGAATTTCCAGTACCATGGAGCCCGGATACAATTTCTCCGGTTCTATCCCGTAAGCGCTGTTTTGCCCGTCCGGCAATGCCGGCGGCGTCTGAGCGTAACCTGTCCGCGGCAGGATCAGCAGCCACAAGATCAGCGGCAGGAGTATTCTTGATTTCATCCTGTTTTTTCTCCTTTGCCTGTTCGGCTTCTTCCCATGCCTTCTCGGTTTCTTTCCATATTTTTTTACTATGGAAATACTGCCATATTGCGCCGCCGATGATGATGGATAAGAGCCCCCAAAAAGCGATATAAAAATTATCCATGTTTGCTAAACGCCGATTCCAGTTTTTTCAGTACCGCTTCATAGGCAAACACGGAAAACCCGAAGATGACCGCCCACCAGAACCACATCTGTTCGGGAACAAAAAAGTTGCCGACCCGCAGCAGCCCCGCGGTCCCCAACGAAAGTACCAGAGGTACATACACCCGGTACCCCTTGAGCCGGTTCTTCCTGTCCAGCCTCTTGATGAGTTCGGTAAACACCACCACCAGGGCAATGGATACCAGCACAAAAAACGGCAGCAGATTCAGTATGTCCATTTCTCTTCTCCTTCGGGGATTTCCCCCATCGCTATATCTGTATCGAGCTTGAACCGCTCGAACGCTTCCGGGTGTTCGACAAAATACTTAGGGCACTCCTTGCGGGTAATTCCGTGGTGCGTCCAGATACCGGCAGGCATCTCAAGCCGGAACAGCTTCACAAGATAGGCCGTCAATTCCACCGCGGATATCCAGGTTTCGGGAGTAAATTTCCCGTCCCGCGCCGGATAGCAGAGTTCAATGCCGATAGTACAATTATTCGGATACTGCCCGAACCGGCTTATCGCTTCCGGGGTATATGTTTTGGCCCCCACGTGGTAGGCCATTTCATCCAGCGGGAGGCACTGGATAACCTCCCCCGGTAAACCCACAATGAAATGGGCCGAGGCGAATGTGGCTTTATGGTTGCTCATGGACTGGCTTTTGAGCCCCTCAAAATAGTTCCGGTTTTGGAGCGCCGAGGTTCCGGGGTTTCCCACCCAATGAACGACCACCCCCTTGACCGGGGAAAACTTCTTCCCCGGCCTGGAAAAAGGATTGATAGTCAGGAGTCTTTTCTCTATGTTCATCAAGAGAATCGTACCCTCACCCGGGTGTAAAAATGCTATAATTGGTATTAGTATTTGTTCGCCGGCGGGGGCTTAGGGCTTTATTTTTTACTGATTTTTGAGGCCTTTTTATTACACTATGTGAAATTCGTCTTACATTTTGCCAGCGCGGCAAAACCCAGAAAAGTGAAAAAATACCCACTTTTCTCTGGCATTCTCAAATCTATTCTCTGGCATAAACATCTTGAACCGGCTCACCTCGATCATATCCGCGATAATCGCTATCGCTATACATGCGCTTATCCCCTTCATGCTGGTCAGTATGTCTATCTCCTTCATGAAGACCGCTCCCGCCACCAGTATCCGCTCCTTCACCGTCTCCGCATCCTCCTCCTCCCGTTCAAGCCGGTCAAGCAGCAGATTCACCTGGAACCTGAGCTGCCCCTCTTCGCACAGCTTCCGTATCTCCTTCCGGCTCTTCTTGCCGAAGATTTCTTCCTGGGTGAACCCGTACAGCTGCTCCTTCAACAGCGAGTGGATCCGGTTTTTCAGTTGGGTACTCTGTTTCCTCATCAGCCGGTAGGTGGAAAACAGCGCCCGCAGGTCCTGTATTTCCTTGGGCGGGATGGTGACCGGGACTATCGTCTGTTCCCCGGACAGTACCTGCATCTTGATGATCCGGCACAGTTTATCCGCGTCGATCTTGTCCGTATTGCACCGGGCAAGGCTTATCTGCTTCAACTCGTACGTGTTGGCTATGACCACTTCCTTCACCAGATGCCTGAACAGCCGGGCAAAGGAAAAGGTGGTGATGGTCGCCTCAATGAGCACATACGTGTCCTCCGTCAGGGTCTGGTAAAAGGCCGCCAGTCCCGGCCCGGTCAGGGCATAAGGTTTCCGTCCGTTTGTCCTTCCCGGTGGTCAGGGACGACTGCTCCGTCCGGTAACAGCAGGTGAACCGGTTGGTGTGCAGGTCAATTCCGATAAAGTGCATACGCTCCTCCTGAAAAAACGTGATGGTTCGGCAGAACTCCGGTATAGTGGGCCATGCGTCTATACGGGGTAATGACCTTGTACGGCTATTCCCCATTAAGCAAATGCGGCTGCCGGCTGTTATTCGAAGAAACGGGGTCAGTTTATCTGCCCCAGACGTTGCAACAACCGGCA
>JAISCR010000085.1 GCA_031265435.1 Treponema sp. | reverse complement strand
TTTTTCTTCAAGGTTTTGATTTCCGTACGAATGGAGTCCATCTTGCCGGCCAGGAGCGCCTTGTTGCGCTCGGTCCGGGTTACGGCTTCCGTTTTCAAGCCCATCAGGGCATCCTTCAGGCTTTTGACTTCGGAAACCGGCGCGGCGTTTTCGGGGCAGGCGATCCGGTACATGGCTTCCAGGGGATCCATGACCTTCTGAATGGCGAAGATGTCCGCCACGATCTGCTCTTCCAGTTCAATATGGGCAAGAAGGCTGCCGGCGTTCCCCTGTTCGATAACGTCTTTCTGCTTATCCAGAACCGCCAGATAGTCCCGAAACCGGTCCCGCTGGGCTTGCAGGAGTTCCCGGAACCGCTTTAGAATCATGACCCGCCGGGCGGCCTCTTCCGGGGAACCATCAGCGCGTATTTCGGCAGATACCGCCATTCCCGCCCCTAACCGGCAATATTGATGCCGGCGGGAGGCTGCCCCATATCCCCGGCAGATGTTTTAGCCACGATTTCAGCCCAGGCGCTCCGCAATTCGTTGAACATGTTGCGGACGGTTAGGATACGCTTCATATCCTGGGTAATGTTCGCTTCCAAAAGTTCCTTGTTAAACCACGTATAGAGGGAAAAAAGGTTCTTCGAGATATCCCCTCCCTGTTCAAAATCCAAAGAAACCATCAGTTCGGTAATAATTTCCTGGGTTTTTACAACAACCTTTCCGACTGTTTCGATTTTCCCGGGATCTTTTTTCCCCGATACATTCGTCTGCAAAAGATCAAGCCCCCGGTCAAGCTGCTTCACCGCCTCATCGTAAAGCATGATAATGAGCTGGCCCTGACTCGCGGTTTTGATTCTTGTTTCCCGGTATGCGGATAATGCGTTTGTATATGCCAAATTACTCCCCCCGATTCGACCCGGCACGCCCTCAGACGTACCCTCTTTTATCGACATTTCCGTAACAATCTTAAGTTTTTTTTGATTTTTTTGAAAGAGGACGCGCCGCCTCATAATTAATCTAAAATTCTCGAAGCGAGAATTTGACAGAAACGCAAAAACCGGGCTACTATAGCAAAAGATGTTGCAATGAAAATTCTCTGTATATCAGACCAAATAGATCCCGTGGTTTATTCTTCCGCTATCAAAGACCGGTTTGCCGATGTTGACCTTGTTCTGAGCGCCGGGGATTTGCCTATGGATTATCTGGAATTCATTGTTTCGTCCCTAAATAAACCGCTCTTGTTTGTTTTCGGCAACCACAATCTGGAAGAATACCATTATTACGGCAACAGTACGGATCTCACCGGGTGGAGCGAAGCAATCGAGCCGTATCACAGTTCAGGGGCCGTTCATGTAGGCTTTAAGGTACGCCGGGAAGGAGGGCTTATCGTGGCCGGGCTGGAAGGCTCTATGAAATACAACCGGGGGGAAAATCAATACACCAATTCTCAGATGATGTGGGCAATCCTCAAACTTGTTCCCGTCCTGCTGATAAACCGGATTTTCCGGGGGCGCTTCCTGGACATACTCCTGACCCACGCTTCGCCTTTGGGAATTCACGACAAAAACGACCCCTGCCACCGGGGGTTTAAGGCGTTTCTGTGGTTCATGAAGGTGTTCAAACCTAAATACCTGATCCACGGGCATATCCACCTTTATGACCTTTCGGCTGTCCGGGCAACGACGTACCGGGAGACCCTGGTACTGAACGCCTACAGCCATTATGTCATTGATACCGGTGAAACCATCGGTCGTATCGCTCCGCTTCGGTCAGTGTTACCCGATATTTTTTCTCCGCCATAGTTCCCCTCCCGGTATAGTCTATGGCTATGAATAATATCTTATTTTATTCACTTTCTCAATATTGACTACCTACTACGATAGCGCCGCGTATATAGCCGGCGCCGGTTATAAGCGTATCGTATTCATTTGTCCGCCATTGCGTAAAAAAGGCGCCGCAGGAGGCAAAAGGAAAAGTACTATAAACCGTGCATGTGCACGGTATTTCAGACAGTAGAGAGGTGTAATAATGATCCGGCCCCGTGTTTATTCCAATGATCATGTTTTCGCGGCCTTCCCTCTGGGAGGAATAGGAACCGGAACCATTTCTCTGGGTTCCCGCGGGGATCTGCGGGATTTTGAAATTTTTAACCATCCCGGCAAGGGCTGCAAGCTGCCATTCAGTTTTTTCGCAATCCGCTGCGAAACAGAAGCCGGAGTTGACGCCAGGGTTCTCGAATCGCGGATGCAGCCCGATTTTAACCAGGCCAGGGGTTATCATCCGAACCGGGTTACGGGTCTTCCCCATTTCAGCAGGAGCAGTCTTTCGGTTGCATATCCTCTGGCGGAACTTTGTTTTGAAGACGGGACTTTTCCCCTGGAAGTGTCTTTGACCGCTTTTACTCCTTTTATTCCTCTCAATGCGGATGATTCGGGGATTCCCGCCGCGGTCTTCCGTTACCGGGTAAAGAATCCTTCGGGAAAATCCGCAAAGGTTACGCTGGCGGCAACCATGCCGAATATCAACGGGTTTACGGGTTTTGATTGTTTTGAAAACTACAAGGCGCCGCAGGGCTGCTTCAATACGTTCCGGAAGGAAGGCGGGATATGCGGTGTTTTTATGGACGGCGGAGTTCCCGGGACGGCTCTGAATTACGCCAACAATGCGATCATTACCGGCGAAGCTGATGTTTCGGTAAAACAGGAATGGCGGAAGACAGGCTGGTGGGACGGAATCTACGATTTTTGGGATGATTTCCGGAATAACGGCCGCCTGCATGACGGCGAACAGGGTATTCAGGAAAACAAGGTTGCTCCTCCGGGGGCGGTTGTCGGAAGTCTGGCGGTTCACAAGGAAATAGGGCCCGGCGCCGAGGCTGATTTTGAATTCATCATTTCATGGTATGTGCCTAACCGGGTCAAAGGCTGGCCTCCTTACCAAAACGATGAGGCGGAACCCAGGATAAAAAACTACTATGCGGTGAAATTTTCCGATGCGTGGGATGCGGGTCTCTATCTTCTTTCAAATTTGAAAAGACTGGAATCGCTTTCCGGAGAATTCAGCCGGGCAGTCTACGGTTCCACCCTGCCCGAACCGGTGATCGACGCGGCCATGTCCAACATAACGGCGCTCCGTTCGACTACCTGTTTCCGTATTGAGGACGGATCGTTTCTGGCCTGGGAGGGGAGTCATGAACACGAGGGAAGCTGCAAGGGAACCTGTACCCATGTATGGAACTATGCCCAGACTGTGGCTTTCCTCTTTCCGGAACTGGAAAAGTCCGCCCGCTATAATGAGTTTATCCGGGAAACGGATGATACGGGAAAGATGAATTTCCGTACCGACCGTATATTCGGGCGATCCGAATGGGACATGCTGGCGGCCGCGGATGGTCAGCTTGGAACTATAGTCCGGGTATGCAGGGAATGGTCTCTTACGGGGGATGACGCCTTCCTTAAACAACTTTGGTCCAGGATCAAAAAAGCTTTTGATTATGTCCGCATTGAATGGGACAGGGACGGGGATGAACTTCTGGAAGGCCGCCAGCACAATACCTACGACATTGAATTTTTCGGGGTGAATCCGCTGACCGGCATCATGTACCTGGCCTCTCTTGCCGCCATGGAAAAAATGGCCGCGGCCATGGGGGAGGCAAGCCTTGCGTCCCAGTACCGTGAACGCCGGGAAATTTCGGCGGCAAAGCTTGACGAAAAAACCTGGAACGGCGAATACTTTATCCAGCCCGCGGAGCATATCGACGAGCATCCCTATCAGTTTGGGAAAGGCTGCCTTTCGGATCAGCTGCTGGGCCAGACACTGGCATACATAAGCGGCCTTGGGGCCCTTCTGCCCGAAGAGCATCTGAAAAAGGCTGCCGCCTCAATTTTCAAATATAACTTCAAGAACGGCGCCGAACGGGACGTCTGTCTTCAGCGGCTCTATGTGGCGGATGACGAAGCGGGTCTGGTGCTGGCCTCCTGGCCCAATGGCGGCAAGCCCAAACTGCCCTTTGTGTATGCCGACGAGGTCTGGACGGGCGTGGAATATCAGGTGGCAAGCTTCCTTATATATGAAGGGCTCATTGATGAAGCCTTGACTATTGTCAAAACCGTCCGGGAACGTCAGGATGGATTCCGCCGCAATCCCTGGGACGAGGTGGAATGCGGTTTCCACTACGCCCGTTCCCTGGCAAGCTGGGGCCTGATTCCGGCCCTGTCGGGCGCCTCCTATGACGCCGCAACGGACAGGGAAAGTTTTGAGCCCCGCATAAACCAGGATGATTTCCACTGTTTCTTCTCCAACGGAAAATACTGGGGTATGCTGCACCAGACTCAGGAAGCCGGCGGCAAGATCAGCCAAAGGGTTGAGGTGCTTGGGAGATGAAATTTTTTAAAAAAATTAACAACATTCACTGTTAACAACATTCACTTGACATAATTCAATCAATTTACTAGTATTTCCCTATGAATAATAACTTATTAAATACATCAAATTACTAGGTATTATTCTAAAAGGAGGTTATGATGTTAAACCGTACCTGTTGTTGTTAAGGACAGCCCTGAACCACAACAAAACCAAGAGAGGTATATAAAATGAAGAAAAAAACTATAGTTTTTCTGGACGGAAACGTGTTTCTGAACATGCTTTGGATTGTTCTTGCGGTAATTTTCCTTGGCTCTTGTTCAAAAAAGGAAAGCGCCCGGACGGAAACGGAAGCGAAAACATTGAAGCCTTTTGATGTGCCCTTCCAGCCCACGGGGTATACAAACATTCTCCTTGTCATTGCAAAGGAGGCCGGGTACTATGCCGAGGACGGTCTGGATGTGCGCTTTAATCCGCTTCAGGGAAGTTCCCCGGAACTGATTGCCGCGGTAACAACCGGGAAAATAAAGGCTGCCACCTACGGCGGAACAACGGCATCGCTCACACTGATTGAAGCCGGTAATGATCTGGTGATCATCGGAGGTATCATGTCCGAAGGGGCGGCCCTGGTAACCAAACCGGAAAATCTGTCGCAGTGGAAAGACTTTAGTAACGCTACCCTTTCCGGCAAGAAGATCGCCGTAACCCGTGCCCAGAGCGGGGACATTACCTTCCGCCGTTATCTGAAAAACAATGGGGTAGATATTTCGAAGATTGAGGTTGTTGAACTTGATTCTCCGCCCACGATCATCGAAGCGGTAAAAAAAGGCGAAGTTGACGCTGGGATAGTCTATGTACTATTCAGAAAAGTCGCCGAAAACCAGGGGCTTTCTATCATCACTCATATTGATGAACTGGCGCCGGGTTATACCTGCTGCCGGGTGGTCACCACCAAAAAGGAACTTGAAGCCAACCGGGCCGATTTTGTCAATTTCCTGAAGGGAAATATCAAGGCTTACCGGATCTTCAAAACAGATCCCGAAAAGACCCTTGAATATGCTCTCAAGCACTACGATGTGGAACAATCGGTTTTGCAAAATGAGTTCTACGATTACGGGCATTTGGGCCTCAGTCCGGATCCTGCAAAGAAGAAGATCCTTGACTTCTATGAAGGCATGACACTGATAGGCTATGCCAAGGGTAGCGTGAATGTAGCCGATTATGTTGATTCCACTCTTTACGGGGAGGCCCTTGCGCAGGTTCTGAAGGAATCGCCGAATGATCCGGTTTTTCTGGAATTAAAAAAGGAATTTGACGCCTTTAACTAGTATTTGTCCTTTTATGGACAGACTCTAATTAAAAGGCCTGAGGCGGCATGGGGCTTCGGTTCCATGCCGCCGGAGGGAATTGAGGGATGAGTAAGATCCGGCTGAATAATGCATGTCTTGATTATGTTGATAACGGTAAAGTATTTACCGCCCTCAGCGATTTAAGCCTCTTCGTGGAGGAAGGGGAATTTGTCAGCATCATCGGTTCCAGTGGCTGCGGCAAGAGTACCATCCTTAATGTGTTAAGCGGGATACGTGTTCTTTGCAAGGGGGAATTTCTCATTGATGAACAGCCGGTGGAAGGTCCCGGGAAAAACCGCGGGATAGTTTTTCAGCATTACTCACTGTTTCCCTGGATGACATCGAAACGTAATGTCAGTTTTGGAATCAGACAGGCATTTGATAATATGGGCAAGAAGGAGATTGACCGGCTTGCCCGCGAACACCTTCACAAGGTCGGGCTCCGGGGATTTGAAAACAAGTATCCCTACCAGCTTTCGGGAGGAATGCAGCAGCGGGTCGCCATCGCCAGGGCGCTGGCCATGAAGCCTGAGATTCTTTTAATGGATGAGCCCTTCGGCGCCGTTGATGCAAAAAACAAGATGATTCTTCAGGATCTGTTGTTGGATCTGCTCGTAAAGGATCAGGAAAAAAAGACTATTGTCTTTGTAACGCACGATGTAGACGAAGCGATTCTTCTCTCAGACAGGATGCTCTTTATGCACAACAAGAAGATCGAACAGGAGATAGTCATAGACTTTAAGCGGCCCAGAATCCGGGAATATTTTTTCAAAACCGACAGATACCGGGAACTGAGAAAAGAAATCATGAGTCTTTTTTACAGGGATGTTTTGGAAAACATCGGGGGCAGCGAGGTTGTTATATGAAAAACAAAAAGACGCTGGAAAGGCTCTATAAATTTCTGCCTCATATGGTTTTTCTGGCCCTGATCGTCCTGATTCTCGCTCCGGCGGCGGTGGAGATAAAAAACAGGTGGATATTCTTTGGGATCGTTATTCTGATAGAAGCGGTTTTAATTATGTACCGTAAATCTAAATCGGCTCATGATACTGTATTTATCGTTTTTCTTTTTCTTGTCATCTGGGAGATCTGCACTACCAAAACAAACCGGGCAAATACGATGCTGGTTCCTCCGCCGGAAAGGGTCTTTGCGATTTTTATAAGCGACTGGAAGAAGATCCTTGACGGAGTTTTCAGTTCCGGAAGGCTGTTATTTACGGCTTTCTTCTTTGCCCTCCTTCTGGGTATAGGCTTGGGAATGTTGACAGGCTGGTTTGAACGCCCCCGGAAAGCTTTTTTCCCAATCGCAAAGATAATCAGTCCTATTCCGGCCATTATATACAGCCCTTATGCCATAGCCCTGCTTCCGAGTTTCCGCGCGGCTTCCCTTTTTATCGTATTCAGCAGCATCTTCTGGCCTGTGTACATGAACATGATCATCTGTGTCTCTACGGTAGACCGGAGGATACTGGAATCCGCCAGGACTTTGAATATAGGTTCCCTGTCGATGTTTCTGCATGTACTGTTTCCATACAGTCTTCCGCGCCTTATTTCGGGCTTAAGTGTAACTCTTTCCATGTCTTTTATGGTTTTAACCGCCGCAGAACTGGTGGGAGGAACTTCGGGTCTGGGCTGGTATGTAAAGTACTATGCGGACTTTGCGGACTATACCAGAGTTGTGGCAGGGATTATCCTCATCGGCGTAGCGGTAACAGTTCTGAATAAACTGCTTTTGACAATCGAAAAATTATTGATCAAATGGAAATAGGAGAGGATATGAGTATTTTTTCCACAACTCCGGAAGTGGAAGTCCGGGAACGGCGGCTTCATTCAGTGATCACCTACAACGGTACGGCAAAGGATCTGTATGAGAAATCAAAATCGGGAACCTATGCTCCCTGCGACAGATCTTTCAGTCAGTGCAGCTACTGCATGGGAGGGCAGGGCGGTGGAGTGATTGCCCACATTCGGGATGTAGCCCTGGTGTGCCATGCCCCCATCGGTTGCGACGCGGGAATGTACAACGCCGCCCTGGCCGCACGGGGAACCGCGCTTGTCCGCGGTCAGAAGCCATTTTCACTTCATGTTCTCAGTACCAATATACAGGAGAGGGACACTATATTCGGCGCGACGGAAAAACTCCGCAAGGCCATCCGGGAGGCCGACAGTCGTTTCAAACCACGGGCCATCATGGTTTCAACTTCCTGCGCCTCAGGTATTATCGGGGAAGACATAGAGGGTGTCGCCGAAGAAATGGAAGAGGAACTGGGATATTCGGTTGTACCCATTTACTGCGAAGGCTTCAAATCGAAGATATGGTCTACGGGTTTTGATTCGGTATTTCACGCTATACTGCGTAAACTGGTAAAGCCTCCGCAAAAGAAACAGGAAGATCTTGTCAATGTATTTAACTTTGAGGGAACGGATACATTCACTCCTCTCCTGAAACGAATGAACCTGCGGGTCAACTATCTGGTTGCCCTGGCCGATCTTGAACAACTTGAAACCATTTCCGAAGCGGCCTGTTCAACTACGATCTGCGAAACTCTGTCACTGTATGTTGCCGCAGTCCTGGAAGAACAGTACGGCGTTCCTGAAATTAAAACCGCCTCTCCCTACGGCCTTGATTGGACGGATACATGGCTGAGGGCCATAGGCAAGGCAACAGGCCGGGAAGAACTGGCGGAAAAAGTTATTGCCGAAGAGCGTGAAAAATACCGTGAGGAGATGGAGGAGCTGCGTTCAAAATTAAACGGCAAACGGCTCTACGTTATTTCCGGTGATTCATTTGCCCATAATCTTGCAAACATCGGAAAAAGTCTGGGACTGGAACTGGCAGGGGCAACCTCACTGCACCACGATCTTCATACGGATAATCCCGAATCGGTGAATACCCTGAATGCCCTGATAGAAAGCAACGGAGACATTCCGAATTTCTCCGTCTGTAACATGCAGCCCTATCAGGTGGTAAAGATTCTGAGGAAACTGCGTCCCGATTTGCTGGTATGCCGTCACATGGGACTTACCGGCATAGGTTCAAAACTCGGCATACCAACCCTCTTTGAAGGAGACGCCAATTACAGCATCGGATACGAGGGAGTCGTAAAAATGGGGCGGAGGATCTACGAGGCATTGCAGACAAAAAAACTGGTGGAAAATGTTGCCCGGCATTTTGAAATGCCCTACACCGACTGGTGGCTTGATGAAGAGGATCCGTTTTACTTTGAAGGGGGACACGGCAAATGAGTTTTCTGATTGAGCAGGCGCGATACACCTGCGCCCTCGGCGCGCAGCAGACAGTATTGGCTATTCCCATGGCCCATCCCATTGTTCATGCGGGGCCGGGTTGTTCCTCAAAGGTTTCAGGCTTTACAGCGGGAAGCGCCGGGCATCAGGGTGAGGAATACGCGGGCGGAGGCCACGTCTCCAGTACCAACACCTATGAACAGGAAGTGGTCTTCGGCGGGGAGAAAAAACTCAGGGCTACTATCGAAGGGGCATTGAAAGTCATGAGGGGGGATCTCTTTGTTGTCTTGACCGGATGCACAGCGGATATAGTAGGAGACGATACGGTATCCGTGGCAAAAGAATTTGCCCTCCGGGGACAGCCCGTAGTGGGAGTGGAAACCGCGGGTTTTAAGGGAAACAACTATTACGGACATGAAGTTGTGGTAAACGCCATCATCGATCAGTTTGTGGGAGAGGCGGAACCAAAAGTCCGCAAGGGTTTGGTAAATGTATTTTCCGTAGTTCCATTTCAGGATCCCTATTGGCGGGCAGATCTTGAAACATTAAAGCGCCTGCTGGAATCAATCGGCCTTGAAGTCCATGTACTTTTCGGTTATTCCTCCGCGGGTGCAAGCGAATGGAAAGATATTCCCAATGCCCAGTTTAATATTCTCGTTTCGCCCTGGGTCGGTTTGAGTACCGTAAAACTTCTGGAAGAAAAATACGGAACGCCGTTTCTCCATTATCCGGTACTGCCGGTCGGCGCCTGGGAAACAAGTGCCTTTCTCCGCGAAACCGCTTCCTTTGCGGGCATCCCGGAAACGGTAGTGGAACCGGTTATAAAAAAAGAGGAAGACCGTTTCTATAAATATCTGGTTTCTCTAATTGATTTTATTGCCGAGTTCAGGAACAACCTGCCCTCGGAACTCTATACGGTGGCGGACAGCGCCTATGGTTTGGGAGTGAGCAATTTCCTGATCAATGAAATCGGCTACATCCTGAAAGGTGTATATATTACCGATGACCCCAATGAAAGCCAGGAGAAGCTGGTGAGGGATGCGGCGCTTTCCAGGGATGAGCACTTCGGAGAACTGCTGTTCTTTGAAAGTGACGGCGGGATTGTACAGAAAGAGATCAGAAAACGTCTCGGCAAATCAAAAAAGGCCCTGTTTCTGGGAAGCAGTTGGGAAAAATTGCTGGCTCAGGAAACAAATAATCTCTATACCTTTGTGAGTCTGCCCCTGCCTGAAACGGTAATTGTCAACAATACTTATCTGGGTTACGACGGCGGCCTGAAACTGATAGAAGAAATCTATTCCAATGTCTTCAAAACAAAAACTACCACATCCAGAACGCAGTTTATTCTGGATGAAACCGGTTAATTCAGGGGTTGTTAATGTCTTTCAAAGTTGCGTTGAGTTCCTCAAATGGAAAAGAGACGGATCTGCATTTTGGCAATACGGAAATATTTTATATTCTTTCGGTGGATGAACAAAGCGGCGCATGGGAACTAAGTGAACAACGCCCCGTACCGCAGGGGGCCAGCTGTGGGGGATCTGTCCCGGAGGGAAACTCAAGTGGGTGCCTCGGGCACAATGACGAACGGCTTGATGCGGTCATCAGGCTGCTCGGTGACTGCAGCTATGTCCTCACTGCTAGGATAGGCAGGAAGCCTCACATGTTTTTGAAACGGGCCGGGATCACTGCACTTGAAGCGCCGGCGGACATTGACGAAGCAATTTCCAAACTTACTGTGTATCACAGGAAATACTCAGGGATCAATCAGGAGCGTCATAATGGTTAATGGAGTTTCCTATGGGTAAACATATTTTAGTTCTTACCGGGAGTCCCCGTAACGGCGGAAACAGCGATAAGCTGGCGGATGCTTTTATTAAGGGGGCAAAACAGAGCGGCCACGATACCATTAAGTTTGAGGCGGCCTTCAAAAATATTCAGGGATGCAGGGGCTGTGGTTTATGCTTCAGCGGTTCCCATCCATGTGTAATCCGGGATGACTTTGACGAACTGTATCCGTTTCTGGAAGGATTCGGCGTCATAGCTTTTTTCTCTCCACTTTACTGGGGAGGAATCTCGGCCCAACTGAAAGCCGCCTGGGACAGATTCCATGCGTATACCGGACTTGAGAATAGAAAACGCCTCGCAATCAGGGAGAGTGTGTATGTCCTCTGCGGCCACAATGACAATACCGCACAGTATGAACCGGCGGTAAAGATCTACAGGGACATTGCAGCATACATGGGATGGCATGATCGAGGAGTGCTATTGACGGCCGGCTTGCTTGACAAAACCGACATAGACGACCGTCCCGCGGAACTTGCCGGGGCCGAGGCCATGGGTGCATCCCTGTAACAATCTATTGAGTTGTTCGGAAATTTCAGTTTTCGAACAAGTCTATTCTTTGATATACGCGAATACTTCTTTATCGTACCATTCTTTACGGTAGGGAAGAGATCTGTACTTCTGCATGTTCCTGTTGAACTGGCTGTTTGAAATAAGCCGCTTAAGCCGGCAGGCAACATCAAAGGCTCCGGCATAAGCCATGTAACTGTTGCCGGGATTGAAAAGAGGCAGCACCGGCAGTCCGTGTTTTGCGGTGATGTTTCCTCCGCCTGAGTGCATCAGGATCACGTCGGGTTTTATTTTCCGTATCAGGTTGGCCTGCTCAAAGGGATGCTGGGAGGCAATGTCGATATAGGTATCGCCTGAAATTTCCAGATCATCCATTACCGGTTTTACGAATTTATCGATATGATGGCTTTTCAGTCCCGCAATTTCCATTCCCAGATCCTTTACCAGTTCTGCGGTTACAAAGATACGCAGTTCCCCGCCTGAAACATAGGCCCGCTTGCCCTTCAATGCGGCGCGGTACGGTTCAAGAGCCTTATCAAGGGCAGCGTCTTCCTTTTCGATGAGGAGCCGTGCCTTCTCTTCAATATTAAAATGCCGTGCGATATTCATGAGCCAGCGGGAAGTGCCTTTACGTCCTATGGGCATGGAGTCGATTATATAGGGGATTCCATATTCTTCATGAATATACTTGACATAATAATCGTCATGAGTTCCACAGATGCTGACGTTGAGCGCCGCATCAAGAACACGCCTGAAGTCTTTGGGAGATGAAAAACAGGGAAGGAAGTTTACATTGAGTTCCAGGGCATTGAGAAGCCTCTGTAATTCAAGTTCATCGGAGCGTCCCATTGAACCGACATTAAGCACGTTGACAGTATGGGCCTTGTTGTATTCCCAGACGATGTCATCAAGTTTATCGGGAACCGTCAAATTTTCACGTTCAATTTTTTTCTTTGTAAGATTTTTAAGGATTCCGTTGTATACCGCGTCATAGGCGGTTGCCATGAGTTTTGTTTTGAAGCCTTCGCAGTTTACCGATACAAGATCCGCGGACACGCTGCCCTGAAGCTGGCTGAGGATAGTGTCAACATCATCCCCGATGAGGGCCGGTACGCAGGAGCTGGCAACGACAATGGCTTCGGGCCGCCATTCCCGGTCGGCAAATAAAACCGCTTCACGGAGTTTTTTTTCGCCGCCCGAGATTACATCGTTTTCGTCGAGGTTGGTGGAGATCTGTATGGTACTGTTCTGCGCCGGATCCCGCAGGCGCTTCATGTTCCTTCCGGCTCCATAACCGCCTATTGACCAGAAGCCGCAGCCAACCGGGCCGTGGACAATTACCACCGTATTGCGCAGCGTATTGAGCATGGCAAGGCTCAGGGTAAACTGGCAGCCGAAACTCTGACCGAAACTTCTGTTTGCCGTATTAAAGCAGCCACCATCCTTGCGCCCCAGGCGTTCCCGTAACTGCATGCAGGTTCCGCAAAATGCAGTGCCTGCCTGCAGACGTTCTTCCCTGGGCGGAGCCGCCCGTTCTATTTTTGTTTTCATATATTCTCCTGATTATCGTCCTGCTACCAGCAGTGAAAAGGTATCTTCCGCCAGAGAGAGGCCGCCGTTAAATCCCGCGTATGCCTTGTTGAATACCACCCTGCTGTTTGCTGGGAACGAAACGGTGAGGAGAGGGAAACCGGACTCCTCGGCAAAATCCCTCTCAAATACACTACCGAAGATAACTACCGGAGAAAGCGCTTCATAGTACACGTGGTTGCGGTTTCGTTCCCAGCTATCGATAAGATAATGCCGCAGGGATGAGGCGCTTGGATCGTAACGGACTTCAGGTTCTATCCCGGAAGCATAACCGGAAAAACGTTTACTGAGGGCCGCTTCATTTTCTTCGGTGAGCGGATCGGTGATCATGACAAGATGGGGAATCCAGCCCAGTTCATCGGAAATAAAGTTGGCCAGGGCAGGCCCGTAATTGGAATCCGCGGCCACAACTCCGTAACGCTGAAGATCGATGTCGTTATAGGTATCCGCAATGCGTTCAAAGTAATCAAAGTAGATTTCCTCTTCGGTCCCGATCGCATCGTCAATGATCTTGTCTTCTATATTCAGAGCCTTCCCCACAGTGCGTAAAAACTTTGCCGTCTGGAAAAAACCTATGGGCATCTGCTCCCGGATATAGGGAATATCATGTACTTCCCTGAAGCTTTCCGCGGCCCGCTCCGCGTATACATCGGACAAGACAATATTGAGAGCGGCATTGCCGCAATTGCGAAGATCTTTAAGGGTTTCCCTTTCGCCGAAAAACGTGTTTGCCTCAACGCCGATGAGTTTTAATATCCGCTTTATCTCCTTCAGATTACCCTTATAAAAAATATCGTTACCCGGAATGATGCCGAAAACATTGACGGTTTTTGCGAGCCGTATTTTCTGTTTGACAATAAATTCTCTGATCAACTTTTCGAGAACCAAATCGTAACCCTGCTGGGCGTTGCCCCTGAAACTCGGAGTCTGTACGGCCAGCACTCTCTCCGGCAGATCTTCAATATGATCCACGGCGGAGAGTATGTCGTCGCCGATCATCTCCACCATACAGCCTGAAATGACGATGTATAGATCTCCGTCTATCACTTCCATGGTGCTGCGGATCTGTTCCTCCAGCCTTGCCTCTCCGCCGAATATGATTTCTTTTTCCGACACATTGCTTGAAGGTATCGACGTGGCTCCGCAGTAACCTCCGCCGAGGTAGGCAGCTCCCGTGTTTCCGCCGATGTAGTAGTTATACGCGCAGCCCGTGGCCGCATGAACAATGGGTATGGTACGGGGCAGTGCCCGTATTAGCGCCAGTGCGCCGCCCAGGGCGCATACATAGCGGGGCCGGTCAATTACAGTGCTCACAATACGCTCCTTGCTTCCGTTAGTACCACATGGGACTTTTTTCCCGGGGAAGATCTTTCCACAGTACGGTGGAAAGGTAGCGTTCCCCCGTATCGGGGAGGATCGCCACAACGGTCTTGCCTTTGTTTTCATCCCGGCCCGCAATCTTCGCGGCGGCATAGGCGGCGGCCCCCGAGGAAATTCCGACCAGAAGCCCCTCTTCACGGGCCAGTACCCTGGCGGTATCAACCGCTTCTTCATTGCGGACACGGAATACCTCATCTACCACGGAGAGATCCAGCACATCCGGCACAAAGCCCGCGCCGATTCCCTGTATCTGGTGGGGGCCGGCTTTCCCTCCTGAAATCACCGGAGACGCATCCGGTTCAACGGCCACCGCCCTGACTTCAGCTTTTTTCTCTTTCAGGGCGCTGCCCGCGCCGCTCAAAGTTCCCCCGGTACCGACCCCGGCAACGAGAATATCAACCTTTCCCCCGGTAGCCTCCCAAATTTCAGGGCCCGTGGTCTTCCTGTGTATTTTGGGGTTTGCGGGATTGGAAAATTGCTGGAGAATCAGACTGTCCGGTATCTGGGCATTCAATTCCAGCGCCTTGTTTATGGCCCCCTTCATGCCCAGCGCTCCGGGGGTCAGCACAAGTTCCGCGCCCAGCGCCAGGAGGAGCTGCCGGCGTTCAATGCTCATCGTATCGGGCATGGTAAGAATCAACCTGTAGCCCCTGGCGGCCGCAACGAAGGCAAGCCCTATACCTGTATTGCCGCTGGTTGGTTCTATCAGGATGGTTCCGTTTTTAAGGCTGCCCCCGGCCTCCGCGTCCTCAATCATAGCCCTTGCAATGCGGTCTTTTACGCTGGAAAGGGGGTTGAAGTATTCAAGTTTGAAGAGAAGATCCGCCCCGGCGATGCCTGCCAGCCTTATAAAGCGCTGGGGCCGCAAAAGCGGAGTCTGACCTATCAGTTCCGTCAAGTTATCCACTATTATATTCGCCATAACGCTCCCTTTTGGTTCGTAAACGGGATTCATACCCCGGAACTTGCTCCAGGTTTTTCATTTGCAGGCCCGGGTTCATGCCCGGAAACCCGATCCCGCCTTCTCCATATCTTATTAATAAGATAGGTATAATATACAATAATCCCAAAAAAACACCTTTGTCAAGCCTTTTTTCAGGTTTTTGACAGAAGGAACCCCCCCGGATTGACAAACCTCAGGATGTTTCCGGCCGGTTTCAGCCTGAAAACTTAAAAATTCCCGGAAAATTCTATTGACATTGTTTTGTTAATTATATATAACTTTATTAGAATTATATAACACTAGGGATTGGAGGTCTGGAATACATGAACAAGGTTTTTATTGCTTACTGGAGCGGGACGGGAAATACCGAAACGATGGCAAAACAGATTGCCAAAGGGGCACGTGAAGCAGGGGCGGAAGTTGTCCTAAAACCGGCAGCGGAGGCGGCTCCCGAGATGGTAAGAGAAGCCGCCGCACTTGCATTCGGCTGCCCCGCGATGGGTGCGGAGATTCTGGAAGAAGCGGAAATGGAACCGTTCATCAGCGGTTTAACCCAGGCGGAACTGGGAGGAAAGCCTCTGGGACTTTTCGGTTCCTATGATTGGGGAGACGGACAGTGGATGCGGGACTGGGTTGAACGCATGAAGAATTCCGGCGCCAGCGTTGACGGAGAAGGACTTATTGCCCAGCTTGTGCCGGCAGAGGATGTGCTGGACAGATGTTACGAATTAGGCAAACGCCTTGCCGGTAATGCCGCTTAGCAGCGCCCATTTTTTCACGGGAGTACCGTACAGCCCGCATTGCCGTGCCGTGCGGCACTCCCGTTTTTTTGGAGAGGAGTGAGAGGTGCAGTCTGAAATTGAAAGTATCATTATTAACCAGTGCAGCCCTGTTTTATGTGGCTGCAAACCATCGGCTCTATTCATGATTCAGTCTGAATATTACTTGTCATATTTAAGCACTTTACTGCCTGCGGATATTGGATTTACCGTACTGCGGAAACATGAAAACAGATTATTGGTACTGGCATTTGATAAAATATCGCTTGAAAAAACAATACTGAATGAAGTAATTTTGAAATTGCTTGGCGGCCTGGGATACCCGGCAGGAATATGCCGCGGGGATACCGGCAATGATAAAAAACAAGCCTCCGGTACCGCCTTGGTTTTCATGCTGCTGGATTATTTAAAAAAACGCTTCGAGCTCAAAGACTTTCCCCACGAAGTAGGTTTTTTTCTGGGCTACCCGGCCGAAGATGTACTGGGCTTTGTAAAACACAGGGGAGAGAATTATAAATTATGCGGCTACTGGAAAGTATATGGAAATGTTAACCGGGCAAGAAAATGTTTTAACCGGTATGATTTTTGCCGTGAATCCATGAAAAACTATTTTTACGGAAAAACCGGTTCACATCCCGGCGGAAACACGGTTCGTTTTTCCCTTCCGGGCGAAAGTAAAATACCGGCCTTCCGAAACCAATAGCCGTATTGAGCTTGTTCCAAAAATTGAATTTTTAGAACAGCCTCTATTCTCAAAACAAAAAACAAGTCCGCCAAAAGGTACAGAAAACGGTTTTACTACCCCCTCGTATGAGGGGAAAACATTTGGCTCGCATCATACAGGCTACACGACATAGAAACACCCCCACGTGCGTGGGGAAAACATGCTGACAGGAGCACGGCGGGTCATAAAATCGGAAACACCCCCACGCGTGTGGGGAAAACGCTTTTTCAGTATCGCCCCATTCCTCACTCAGAGAAACACCCCCACGTGCGTGGGGAAAACAGGGTATCTCTTGAGGGTACGTCAGTATGATAGGAAACACCCCCACGTGCGTGGGGAAAACGACCTCCACGGCGCGGATGATGTACGTCCGGGGGAAACCCCCCCACGTGCGTGGGGAAAACTATTTCCGCAGTAAATGCAAATCTTCTCCTTCAGAAACACCCCCACGTGCGTGGGGAAAACCCAACCGGTATGGTCTGGTAGAACCCCTGCTCGGAAACACCCCCACGTACGTGGGGAAAACTCGGCCCGCGCCCTGGCTATTTCTATACCGTAGGAAACACCCCCACGTGCGTGGGGAAAACTCCAAAATCCGGGGGAGTTATCCCTTCTAAGTGGAAACACCCCCACGTGTGTGGGGAAAACCTGCTGGGTAAGCTGGCCGTTGCCCTGTCTCAGGAAACACCCCCACGTGTGTGGGGAAAACCTTAAACGCCTTGGCAAAATCGTTGATAAAGTAGAAACACCCCCACGTGCGTGGGGAAAACCATATAAATCAGGTGCTGTATGCTCCCTTCATAGAAACACCCCCACGTGCGTGGGGAAAACTTCGGCGGCTTTCTCCGGCAGCACTTTCTCTTGGAAACACCCCCACGTGCGTGGGGAAAACGGTTGTACCTCAGCTATACCATGCTTCAGTAAGGAAACACCCCCACGTGCATGGGGAAAACAAAACTCGAGTAGCGCCGGCTTTCCGTCTCATAGAAACACCCCCACGTGCGTGGGGAAAACTGATTGTCTAACAGGTTCTGAAAGATATAAGGAGAAACACCCCCACGTGCGTGGGGAAAACCCGCCCTGGCTAAAGAAATGCACGATGGCAACGGAAACACCCCCACGTGCGTGGGGAAAACCAATTCCCGATTCCGCTCCCGCTGAGTCACTAAGAAACACCCCCACGTGCGTGGGGAAAACCCATAGAGTAAATGACAGTGGCCGTTTTCCGGGGAAACACCCCCACGTGCGTGGGGAAAACTTGCCGGGCCATAAACTCAAGAGGCGGGGGACGGAAACACCCCCACGTGCGTGGGGAAAACTGATCGAGGTTAGTTCTGATGAATATCTTTTTAGAAACACCCCCACGTGCGTGGGGAAAACCAAGGAAAGTTTCGCTGACTGGCCGGCCTCGTAGAAACACTCCCACGTGCGTGGGGAAAACGCCCACGGTCTGACAGTATCAAAAAGACAGCAAGAAACACCCCCACGTGCGTGGGGAAAACCCACTTTGAACCGTGATACCGTATAAGGGGGCGGAAACACCCCCACGTGTGTGGGGAAAACTCCCTGGCCCGGCAAAATCCAGGAAGGGTTTTAGAAACACCCCCACGTACGTGGGGAAAACGATGAACTTGCATACGTTGGAAGCCCGACATTAGAAACACCCCCACGTGCGTGGGGAAAACATCCGCAGGACGGGGCATATCATAACTGCTGCAGAAACACCCCCACGTGCGTGGGGAAAACTATGTCAACACTTTTATATCGGCAAAGTTACGAGAAACACCCCCACGTGCGTGGGGAAAACAAAAACAGTCTGCGTGATCTGGCTGATCATCTGGAAACACCCCCACGTGCGTGGGGAAAACAACCCTGGTGTATTGGGGGAGGCTCGTGGATAGGAAACACCCCCACGTGCGTGGGGAAAACTTTGAAACAAGACGCTTTGAAGTATTGATAGCAGAAACACCCCCACGTGCGTGGGGAAAACTCAATGGCTGTCAGACGCTTTTCAATCTCGCTAGAAACACCCCCACGTGCGTGGGGAAAACACCAGCATCTGGTGTGATTGCATGAGTTAACCCGCTGTATATAGCGTTTTTTGGGGGAAGGAAATTTCTTTTTCTATAATTAGCTGAAGGCCGTCAAGGGTGGTTATTTGTCTTGTATGATCTCCAATTCCCCATATTTTATAGCCGGGGGATCGGTTGGTTCTTTGGAAAATCAAAAGACCGGATTCCGGGGGACAGGATTTATTGAGATAGTTAACCACCGTATCGGCAACAGAGTCTTTTATTCCGGACACAAAGACATTAGGACGGGGCTCGACAAACCATAGCTTCATGCGGCCCCGAACCGCAGGCGGCAGGTCATTGGCTATCACAACCAGCATCTTTTTCTCCTCCGATAAAATAGGGGATATCATTGCCGATCTGTTCCAATAGTTTCATTTCAATGACTCTCTTTCTGAACTCGTCGGAAATGTTCCGAATTAGTGTCACTCATTTTTGAATACGCGTTACCCGGCGATCCCGGTATTTTTTTACCGGCCCGAACTGGACAGGCACATCATTGATGGTAAAGCTTTCTCCCTTGCTGTCCTCGCCGCTGATAACCCGGAAATCTTCGGCAAGATTTTTCCCTGCTGCTATGTTCCCCGCGGCCGCAATGGCATCTTTTTCATTATCAAAAATACCCCGGAATACAAAATCTGTGGGAACGCAGTTTTTTCTGCCCAGGTAAATGTCAAACACCGGATTTTGCAGAGCATCGGCAAAGATTTTTGCCTTGCTGTCAGGCACTTTGAGTATTACAGCGAATTTGGCATCCTGCAGATAGTAACGGTAGGTCATTTTTTGTCCGCCACCTACAGCCTTTTTTCCTTCCATCGTTTTCGGAATATGCATAGACTGCCAGGGATCAGTATCATCATAACCGCTGCCTACCATGTGGAAATCCTGAAGCAATGGTTCACTATCATGTTGTACCGTTTTTCCGGATTTTTGCCTGGTAAGCCGGATGTAAGAAATAACAGTTTGATCCAGATCCGCCATTTCTTCAAGCAGTTCCCGCTGTTCGCCTGATGCCCCCATGGCGGCACAGAGCATACCAAGAAGACCGGATTTTGTCGGGAACCAAAGCGTGTCCCTGCGGCCGAATTTTGAATCCGCTCCCCAGGATTGCAGCGGCCCTTCAAGCCATAACAATAAACAGCGGGTTTTCATGGTTATACCCTTACCGCTTTTTGTATTTCAGAAATAAGATCGGGGATAGATATATGCTTCTCCTCACCAAAATCAATTTCCGCTATCTTCCCAAACAGCTCTTTTCCTGCGTCTTTCTCTTTATCCTCAATGTATTTTTTAAGACGAGCGATGCTCCCGGTAAGATACCCGCCATCCTTTCCTGTTAAGACCGGAGTCTCAAAAGAAACTTGTATTCCCTGTCCCCGGCGTACAAAAACTTTGGCATAGTCCCACGGTGAAGCGCCGGACTGGCTATTCTGCCGTGCGGAGGGGACGGCATAATAAAGGGCCTTGGTAAAAGCTTCAATGGCCGCGGGAATAAACTCTCTTCCTCCAAAGGTTTTATAAAGCTGTCCCAGATCAAGAGAAATGTAACGGTAATATGTTGCGGAATTGAATTCCAGGAGGCCCAGGTGGGCGGCAGATTTATCATCTGAAAGATCATCCAGGGCGGTAAAGAAGTCAAATTGATTGGTAACTTGATGAGTGGAAATGGCATGAGAGAATGATGCGGCAGCTTCCACATTCAGTTCCGCTGCCTGGGCTACCATACGGCCGAAAAGAGCTATATCAAGGCCGTCAAGGTTTTCAGCCGTCTTTAATTTTTGCGTACCCACAATATCGGCAAATTCCTTTGCCTGTGCCTTTGCATCCGGCTGCGTAATCAGTTTGTCAGGATCGAACTTAACTCCTCTGAATTTTTGAGCAATAAGTTTGATCTCTGTGGGGGCAAAAAATAACAGGGCGCCGGCTTCTTCTTTTGCGGAACTGCTTTTCCCAAATATTTTTTCAATTTTATCACCACATGCCTTTGCCTGTGTTTCGCCGGCTCCTTCATCCACACAGGCTTTTTCAATCAATTTGGAAAGTAATTTTGTTCTTGTTCCGGTTTCTATGCCGAATTCTTTCTTCATGGCCGACCGCACCTGCCGTTTCCAGCATTGGCTGCTCACCCGCGCCCGGGTTACGCCGCCCACAACCGCCGTTTTGGGCATATTCGAATCATCCCGGTTAAGACAGGATACGGGGAATGATTGAAGAATATGGAATTCCACTTTCATGCCTCTGAATTGATTTTCTTTGTCCATAATCTGACTCCTTTGTCTCTGTTTATTTGAAGGGAAACAAAGTTTCCCATTAGTTACATAAAGGTACTATCTGCAGTAAGCCAAACCCAAAACCTTTTCCGCGGCCTATACCCTCTTCAAAACTTTTGACAAACAAAGATCTGTCGTTTACTCTCAATTTGCCTATAAAGACAACGGCATTTTGGGTAATCTGATTTTCTTGCTTGTTAAAGGTTTGTACCCCGGTGCTCTGAATCTGGAGGCTATCCCGCTCCGTAATAAAGCCCCAGCCTTCCGATTTTGAACAGAACCATTCAAATAATGATTCACGGTCAAAGATCGCAACGATTTTGCCATTTTGCTTGCTTCGTTTTACGGCATTTAACCGGATTTCGAAACCGTAACGATCTTCTTTAAGAAATGAATCGGGGATATTTTTTTGTTCAATGATCCCGTATTCAGGACACAGGGGTGGACGTTTCGAGAGGATCAATATCTTTCGTTCTTCGAAGTCACCTCCCTTATCCACAAAGAGAAAATCCCTGCCGCCATTCTCTTTCGGGAAAAGGGAATATATAACCCGGTGTATGCTATAGGGGTCGGTGATTCGAAGATTGTTAAAATCGGAACGGCTTAATTTAAGCACCGATGCGATCATACATCTTCCTCCTTTTTATGATAAAAGTTTTTTGCCCAGCGTGTTTTTATTTTGTCATTGAAAGTATCATCGTCGTACAGCAATTCCCTTAAAAGAGCTGTGTAGTTAACGGGAATATTACCGCCCGAATTGATAAGGTTAAGCATGGGCCTGAGTATTTCACATGCCTCTTCTGTAGATTGACAGGCCAGCAGGCGTTGGAATCTTGCTTTGGCTGCCTTATCGATGCCATTATCATCACGGTTGTCCCTGCCTTTTCCGGAATAATATAATAAAAGCGCCTGTCCTATCCCCAAATCGCCGTCAGTTTCAAGTTTGTCTTTTAATCTTGCTATTGCCGCCCCAATAAGAGCGAACGCTTTCCATTCTTTGTTATTATCAATGTCGCAGTAATAGCTTATATATTCCCAGCTTTTTGACCTGGCCAAAGGATTGTCTGCCTGACGGAGCGCCGCCCTGAACGCAGTATCTGAATTTTCCTGCTTTAGTTTGTGAATTACCATTTTAACAAAGCCTGCCGGATTCGATTTTATTCTGTCATTCCCCGTCATAATTAATTTCTCCTTTTTCATTCCTGGTTTGTTCAGTATTTGAATCTTCCTCTTTTTCTTCTTTTGCGTAAAAATTCTTTTCCGTTGGAGAATACATCGCCCAGGCCATCCGCCTGGTTGCCGTATCATGAGGACAGCAACGATCATAACATTTTTGGACACACCGGAAAAAGAATCCCTCTATTTTTTTTGCATTTTCCTTATCCTCATTTATGTAGGAATCTATCAATTCCTGATATTTTACATTACAAAACTGCCAATATGACGCCAGGGCCGCTTTCGTATAGGGCTTGGCATCAATTTTTAATTCTCTGCAATACAGATAAACAATCTTTGATAAATAACGTGACCATTTTTCAAGTTTTGTTAATGCCTGTTCCATTAAATAAAAGCCTGGTTCCAATTGATTGGCTATAACAAACGTTTCCGACTCAACGAAATCATCATCCTGTTTTATTGACTGATCTCCGCTGCCGGGATGAACTCTTATGCCTCCCGACCAGATGCCTATTTTCATTTTCATGTTTCTTATTCTGTTTATTACAAATTGTACTTGTGAGCAATTGAATTTCGATCTCCCCTCAGTGCCGATAAATGCAAGTAATGATGTTAGCTCTCTCCAGGGTTTTTTATCCGGATCTGCCCAGAGGAGTTTCCCTTCACTGTCGTTTATACACATACTGGGCTCCCACCAGCCCTGTTTGTGACTTGGATATTGAATTCCTTCAAGATAGTATATTCCGTCTCCTTCCAATAAAACAAAGCGGCACATTCCTACAAGGCAGCCCATGTAGGATTTTTTTATTTGCTTTGCCCTTTCACAATCTTCGCCCTTTGGCATTTTTTCCCAGGGGGGCGCCACCTTCTTTTTGAATTCCCATCTTGGTTCGTTTTCTATATATTCCTTGGTAAAAAGATTCAACCAGAGGGTATTGATAATTGAATCTCCGGTAATAAAAGTATGGAGATACCCCCAATGGTTGCCGATGCTTGGGCCCGATCTGGCGGATACTGTTTTGCCTGAATATCCGGGAGTAAAAGGCTCTGTCTTTTTTTCTATTCGCTTTCCGCCAAAGGCGAAATTCATTAAGGTTACGATAAACAACGCTTTTTCCGCATCGGAGACGATACGTGGTATCTGGTTCTGATTCAAAACGGTATTATTATCCGCCGGCATATCGGGATAATAGCCAAGGCCTATTTGTTTTGGTTTCGCATTGGCTTCCGCTGCCGGTTCTTTTATTCCCCCGGCCAGTTCCTGTTTTTTCCGGGCAAGAATTTTTTCTTTTATTGACGGCATCTGAAGAAAGGGCTTCTTGCCATATAGCCAGAAAAGTTCCCGGTTTTCCTGGAGATATTCCGCAGCTTTCTTTGACAGTCCTTCAGCCCCAAGGGATTCCCAGTCTTCTTCATCAACCGGAGTATAGGCGCTTTGACAAATTGCCAAAAGAAGCTTAAACAATGCAAGTTTTTGTATTGCGTTGCCCCCAAGGGATTGAAGTTTTGGGTTTTGAAATATCCCCAATAAACCCACCTTGCCTTTTCCCGCCACAGGTATCCATGCTTCATCAAGCAGGTTGTACCGGTTTTCAGATTCTTTTTGTTTACTCATGACTAATTTAAGTTGCCTCCTTTTTTCATTTTTTCAGCCCAATACCCCTTCACCTCATCATAATGCAGTGAATAGGCATCGGATATTTTTACATTTCCTATCATGGCAAGTTCATTTGTATTCCGGATTATTGCAATACGGAGAAGATCTTCACCATATTCTTTGGAGCCGGTATAAATATAGTCCCTAAACTGTTCAAGCCAGTTACTATTGACAGGAAGCGGAGCTTTATTTTCCGGTACCGTTACAATATGCTGATGCAGAGTTTGGGCTGTTTCCCTCCATTCTCTTTTTTCTTCCGGAGTACCATGTTTTAATCCTTTTCTTAATTCCAGCGATTTACCATCAGGTAATACAAGCAAAGTCTCCCGGCTATGGCGTTCGGGCTCTTTTGCCAGCAGAAGAACTTCAACGGTATCTACTTCCGAATACCGCGTTTTATACCTGATGTCCATTCCGGTATCCGGCAGAGTTTTGTCATTAGACGCAAGTCCTCTAAATGCCAGACGTGTCAACCGTTCCCTTTCATCACAGAGGTTTTGTTTCAGTTTATTAAGAGGATATTTTTCTTCCCGCTCAATATATGTTTTTTCAACCAGACATCGTATTTCTTTGGGAATAACCAAACTGTTTTTTTGATCCCAAATTTCCAATGAACGCAAAATAACATAAGGGTCGTAAACACAAAAAGTTTTACCTAAAATATCATTATAATGAGAGCCCGGATTCTTTTTAAAATATTCCAGCACTTCGTCATAGCTGTCGGAGAGGATCCATGCTTCACAGGCTTTTGGACGGGTCCGGCTGTTATTATCAAGCCGCCACAGCCGCCCAAGCCTCTGCAGCAGCATATCGGTAGGACAGATCCTGGTTACCAGAAAATCGGCGTCAATATCAAGTGATTGTTCCAAAACCTGAGTACCTACGAGAACGCGTCCATGTTCCTTCCGTTTTTCCTTTCCGGCCTCACCAAAAAGATCGACCCACTTGTTTTCCTTAACCTCTCGGTCATGTCTTGTAAAACGGGAGTGGAGTAGTCCGGTTTCGATTTTTGTATCGTATTCTTTTGCCCTGGCAGAGATCAGCCGGTAAAAGCACTGTGCTTCGTCTACGGTATTTTCAATCCAGAGGATTTGCTGTCCTTCTTCCGCACGCTTTAATACTTCTGAAACAGCTTTTTGTTCATCTGAAACGCGGTGTATGATTACCGTTTTGTCTTTAGGTCCCTCCGCCGGAATTTCTGTTGCTGTCTTCTTCCTGCCTGCAACAGAACTGATAAGCGGATAGGCTGAAAGCTCCACACTTTTTTGAGTGGTTTTTCCTTTGTTAAGGTTTAGTATTTTTCTTTTTCGCTCGCCTGTTAAAGTAGCGCTCAGAATAATTACGGTACACCCCATTTCCTTTAACCATTCCACAAGTGTATCAAGGAGGGTGCCGGTATAGCTGTCATAGGTATGGACCTCGTCAAGAATTACCACTTTGCCGGCAAGGGCGAAAGCCCGTACAAAACCATATTTTACATTCATTACCGCCATCAGGGCCTGATCAATGGTTCCAACGCCAAAAGGGGCAAGAATACGCCGTCTTCCGGCATGAAACCACGATGAACCCGGTTCTCCCTCTCCTCCCAGTTCGGTCTCCGTGAGCCAGGCCGAACCGTGAACAAGCAATGCTTTAGGTGATTTTGGTTCCGGCATCAGTACTTTTTCAAGAAACAAGTTTACCCGTTTGTAGATTCTATCCGAAGTCAGCTGGGTCGGCAAAGCAAAATATATTCCGGACGCCTTTCCGGTGGAACAAAGATTATACGCCGCATAAAGGGCCGCCTCAGTTTTCCCTATGCCCATCGGAGCTTCAAGTACATAGACGCCTTGAGAGGAGGCGGATTCAATAAAGAGCGATTGAACCGGCCGGGGCCTTTTGCCTTCAAAAATCTCTTCAAAGCTGAGCCCTTTTTTCATCTTTGGACGAACAAAGCCCGCACGATCAATGGCTTCCCGGGCACGGGCGGGCAGATCGCTTATATTTTCGAGGCTTGTAATATCCTCAAAGGCGGAACCGGAACCTATCCAGTCGGAAACACTGACGAGCCCTGAAAGTACGGCGGCGTGGGTTCTATTTTTTACCTTGGGCCATTGAACATCAAAATAGGACATGAGATTTTGTAATAATTCCATCCGTAAATTCTGCCATTCCTGTCCGCCAAAATGAACATAATTTGCAGGAAAAGCGCCAATACATGAAAAGCCATGATGACGTCCGGCTATTTCCGGGATGTACCTGGGACAGCCGTCCAAAGCGGCCTGGCTTACCGCGGCATGGCCGCTCCATCTCATTCCTGCCTCAGGGTTTTCGCGGATTCCGGCAATGGAATTGTGAATTTTCTGAATGAAAAGTGGGTAAATTTTACCCAGATCATGATTTGCGGCAACCAGTTCCGATCCGGGCGGAAAGAGCTTTTTTCGTAAAGCCGGATTGTAATACCGGATAAGGGCTTTGGCGATCTCCCCGACAATCACCGAATGACCAAAAATATTAATGCCGGGAACAATTTGTCCATTTTTACACCTAATTGTTTTTGCTTGACACGCGGAGAGAGGGACTATTCCAAAAGACTCGTTGTTCATATAATGGTAATATATCAGTGAAGCGTTTGTATGTCAAGCAGAAATATAAAAAATTCCCCTAAAATAGGGGGTGTTTCTGAGTCGTTTGGGATAGCCGTGCGAAATGGTGTGTTTTCCCCACGTATGTGGGGGTGTATTTCTTTATGAATAGAATAATGCAGAACCACTTAAAAACGCACGCAGAAAATTGCAAGGCAATTTTCTGCCAAGCAAAACCTGTGAAGCAGGTTTTGCAATGATCCTGGGCCGAATCGGACGGCCGACCTGCCGCTTAGGAGGCGGCCGCTCTATCCACTGAGCTACAGGACCGTACAAAAATCCGGGAATACACCCGGATATATGCAGATTACCTTTTAACAGTGCCTTTTGTCAACGAAAGAGGTTGAGTTTTCCGTATTTGTGCAGTTTGCCGCTGTCCCGCCTGCTGCCTTCGTCAAGGCGCTTCCAGATAAAGGAAGCAAAGGCTTCTTCATCACCTGTTTCGGAACTGGAAAAACCCATGGTAAGCCAGGGTTCGGCGGACGCGGAGGCAAGAATACCCCGGGTAAGGGCGCTAAAGGATGCTGCCGCCGCGGGGCCCAGAAGATCTGCCGCGTCGTCCCTGCTTCCCCCCGAAGCAATTTCGTTCAACGCCAGGGCAAGGGTTCCGCTTTTTTTGACTGTAAAGAACAGGGCCAGTTCTCTGACCAGAAAAAACCATCCCTTGATGTTTTCTTCCACCATGGTTTCCGCCTCCGCCGGGGGCAATTCCGCAGGTCTGCAACGGAGGGCAGGGGGAACGCAGACCAGAACGGCTTCATCTATCCGGGAAAGGCGGTTTTCCGCGCCCAGAAGCAGAGTCCGGGCCGAAATAGGGCTGCCGGGATTCCATGCAAGGGGAATGGCCGCAGAAGACAAAGTTTTCTGTTCAACCGAATTTTCAGGGTCAGCTTCTTTGAGGAAGGCAGGCAGGGAAACGGGAACTTCGGGGCCGGGGCGGTTGGGTATCAGGGTATAGACAAAGTGTTCAACCCGCCGGGCTGCCTCGGCGGCTATAGCCTGGGTTAGGGAAGATTCATTTCCCGCAATCAAGATTCCCCGTATCATGACTTAAAGATACAGAAGGATAGAAGCTTTAACAAGACGGCTTAAGTATCAGCACCAGCGGCCCAACTCACCCCGGGCTATCTTCTCCTTCACTACATCAGGGGCGCAAAAAGCCTGAGCACATCCTGAATCATCCGCTGAAGGGCATTGCGGGCACAGTCGGAAATGGTAATCCGGTGGCAGCCGGGGAGGGTGTCCAGAAAGTCTTCCTTTACGGACCGGATAGACTCACTGCGGTATACTACCACGCCGCATTCAAAGTGGAGATAGAGGCTCCGGAAGTCAAGGTTTGTGGTTCCTACGGTAGCAATCTTGTCATCGCAGACAAAGGTTTTTGAGTGGTTAAAGCCGGAAGTGTATTCATACACCTTTACCCCCGCCGTGACCAGCTGCCGGTAGTAGGAACGGGAGGTAATGGCTACCATCCATTTGTCCCAGCGGTGGGGGGTGATAATCCGTACATCCACCCCGCTCTTGGCCGCCAGCGTTAACGCGGAGAGCAGATTGTCGTCCACTACAAGGTAGGGAGTGTTTATGTATACATATTCCCTGGCATTGTTGATAATCTGTATGTAGACATGCTCGCCTACATTTTCATCGTCAATGGGACTGTCGGCATAGGGCTGCACAAAACCGTCGCTTTCAATGCCGCACTCTCCGTCAGACGGGGAGCCGTGAACCGGAGCTTCGACGCCCGCATTTTCAGATCCGGCTGGCTTTCCGGGCCAGGGATAGAACGAATCAAATTTCTCCTTTTCCTTGAGGCCCAGATTCCACATACACAGGAATATCATTGTCAGAGACCAGGCTCCCTCGCCCTGCAGCATTATTGCCGCATCCTTCCAGTGGCCGAAGCGCTCGACAGCATTGATGTACTCGTCCGCCAGATTGATGCCCCCGGTAAAGGCCGTCTTCCCGTCTATGATGATCAACTTCCGGTGGTCACGGTTGTTCTGCAGGGAAGAGAAAATCGGCTTGAAGGGGTTGAATATCTGGCATTTTATCCCCCGCTGCCAAAGGTAGTTTTTGAAGTCCGGAGGGAGGGACATGAAGCAGCCGAGGTCATCGTAGATAACCCGGACATCAACGCCTTTGCGGGCCTTCTCTTCAAGGATGCTCAGGACGGGATCGAGCATCTGTCCCTGACGGAGTATAAAAAATTCCAGAAAGATATAGCGTTCGGCCTTTACAATTTCTTCCATGACCCGTTTGTAGAAACTCTCTCCGGAGGGAAAGTATTCTGTCCGGGTTCTTGAGTATACGGGGAAGCCCGCATATTCCTGAAGATAGTGGGCCAGGGTATAGAATTCCCTGTTGTTTGAAAGAAGCGCAGGAAGTCTGTTACCGGGAAGGAAAAATGAAGAGGCGGCAAGTCCGTCAACTGCCGCAATTTGCTTTTTCAGTTTACGCGGATTTGACTGGGTATAGAAGATCACATAGAGAATACCGCCGAAGATAGGGAAAAGCAGGATGATAAAAATCCAGGTTAACTTATAGGCCGGCTTTTCCTTCCTGTTGATGATTCTGATACAAACAATGATACTCAGGAAACTAAGGAATATCGACAGGTAGCGAAAGTAAAGACTTCCCCCGGCAATGAGAAAGGTAATAAAGAGTATCTGTACCAAAAGGATGGAGATGACAAAGACTCTCCGCCGAAAGACTACCCGTACCCAGGGTTTGTTTATGCCGGCCATGAGCCTGTTCCTGCCCGGATGAGTGCCACGTCATCTCCGGAAAGATCGAGGATGGTGGAAAAGATCCTCTCCTGTTCTTCTCCGCCGTCTATGATCAGATCTATACCGTTTATATCTTCCAGTTCCCAGCCTCCTTCAAAAAGTTCTTCCCGGGGGATGGGAGACATTCGGGATTCCGTACCCTCTTCTTCATCCTGAAAACCATCGTCCGCCGCGGCCCGTTTGGCGGTGATGGAGTAGAGCGGCCCGCCCAGGGTTTTGATAAGGGCCAGGGGAATGGGGTGATCGGGGATACGGACGCCTGCTTCCCGGCGGCGGAGATTGAGGGCCTTTTCGGTACCCGGCAGAGTCTTGAGGATGAACACATAGGGCCCCGGAGAAAGGCGCCGGATAAGGCGGAAACGGGTATTGTCCATAGAGCAAAGTTCCCCGAACTGGGAAATATCGGAACAGAGAAGAGTGAAATGCCTCTCATCCCGCCCTCCCGAAAGGGATTTGAGTTTTTTTATTCCGTCTCTGGAAGCGGTAGAACAGGTCAGACTCCAGCTTGTATCCGTGGGGAGGGCCACGATACCGCCCCCGGAGAGAATCCGTACCGCCCTGGAAAGGACTCTGTCGTCAATATTGCCGGGCACTACGTACTCAATCACAGTCTTTTCCTGAACTCTAAACTCTGTTTTAGGGCACCCAGATAAGCTTGTCGGTGGATGATTCCTTGACAAAGATCTTCTCATAGCGGCCGGAATGGGAAACTCCGGGATTTTCCGGAAAATACGTCCGCCGGAAGAACCACACTACATCGCTCATCACCGCGGCGGAATTGACCGGGGCATACCGGTACCATATCTGTTCATCTTCAAGAATCTTTCTGCAGCGGCTGTCGATGGTCAACTCGGGATCGGTAAGACGGCGGATCTCGGAACGCAGGCCGCCATAATGGGTGTCTCCTATGTAGAGCATTCTCAGATGGTTCTGCTCATCCATCCAATAGATCTCGTAGACCCCGGCAACGGCAGGCACCTTGGCGTTGATTTCCCAGCGGTCCGCCACAGCCAGCGGAGACCATTGGATGAAGAAATATCCGTTATCGTCCTTTTCCATGGCTTTGATCCCGTATTCCATAGGGTTACTATAGCGCATCTGTATAACTTTTTCCATATCTAAAAAAGAAGTACGTATGATTTTTTATACTTTTCCGGAATTGAGTGTGAAATCCCCAAGTGTATTTTTACGTAACTCCTTATAATACAATGAGTTAGGTGTGATTTTGCCATCTGAAATAAGATGGCACGGAATTTGCTTGTTAGTATCAGGATATGAGTTCGTGTCCGGAGGATATTATGAACAAAAAGAACGTAAGCGGTTCAGGCGATGATGTCCTGAAAACGTATATGCAGGAGATAAAGCGTTTTTCTCTTCTCGATTTTGCCGAAGAACTGGAACTTTCCCGGCAAATTCAGCAGGGAAGCGCACGGGCCCGCCGGAAGCTTGTTGAGGCGAATCTCAGACTGGTAGTAAAGATAGCCCGTTCCTATGTACGGGACGATATTTCATTTCTGGATATTATTCAGGAGGGAAATATGGGCCTCATGCGCGCGGCGGAAAAGTATGACTATTCAAAGAATGTCCGTTTTTCTACCTATGCGGCATGGTGGATCAGGCAGTATATTGCCCGTTTTCTGGTCAACCGGCGCCGGGTTATCAGGCTGCCCCACCGGAAAGAGGAAATTTACCGGAAGATTCAGCGCAGCTATCATACTTTGAGTCAGACTCTTATGCATCAGCCCCGGAGTGATGAAATTGCCGAATCTATCGGCGTAACCGTTGAAGATGTAGAAAGCATCCTTACCATGACCAGCACTCCCATTTCCCTGGAACCTGAGAATGAAGGGGATGAAAACTCTTCCTTCATGGAACTTCATGAAGACTATACCTACAACCCCGAGCGGGACATACTCCGGGAAGACAGCCGGCGGGAAGTCCTGGATTGTCTTGCAAACCTTAAGGACAGAGAACGGCGGATACTGATGTACCGCTATGAACTGGGCGGCTGTGAACGTCATACCCTGAAAAAGATAGGCGACAAGATGGGCATTTCCCCGGAAACGGTACGGCAGATAGAGCTTAGGGCTCTGAAAAAGATCAGAACCCATGCCGAAGAGATCCGCAGTTACCTCAATGCGGGTTAATGCGCCCCGGGGAACGCCGATTAACCTGACGCCAATCGCGCTGCCCTATGAATAGTACCGGTCGATAACCGCGGTAATGGTGTTTGCCCAATCAATAAGGTTTCCCGGCCTGCCGTCCACGGTGCTGATATCCTTCAGCACAAATTCATAGGGACATTTGTTCTCCATGCAGGCCTCGATGGTTTCAACGATTTCCTTTTCCACCACCCCGGCGCTGAAATTCCTGGCCACATGGGCGGGATTGGGCTTCCGGGCAAACACATAATCCCCGCCAATCTGCTCCGCGGATGACCGGACATCCGCCCAGGGGCTGACGCCGATCTTCCGCATGTTGGGAACCTTCTTTAAATAGGGAATGAATTTATCCAGCGGCTCACAGCAGCCGTAATAGGAAAGACCGCACTTGTCCATCAAAGTACGCATGTACCGGAGATCAAATTCGTCCTGCATGGCCGGGGACGCGGAAGAGAACAGCTGGGCCATGCCCCGGAACCAGATGTCCTTGAGCCGCACGTTTTTGCCGTCAAAATCCTTCGCGGGAAGCTCGTCGCAGTAGGGCGGCGTACAGTGGAGGGCGGGGATGTTGAAGTCCAGGAGGCCCTGAGCCTCCATCTGGTCATACCGGGCCAGGCCGATTTCCGTAAACTTGGCCATTGTTTTGTGAACAAGCTCCGGGCTGCTTATCATGTCCACCAGGCAGTTTTCTATGCCCCGCAGCATGGCGATCTCGTCCCAGGGAGCGTAATAGATGCCGTGGCCCCGGAGCTTTACCGGCATGATACCGTCAAAGATATCACGGGCCGTTTCAAGATTTTTTTCGTCAATGTCCGGCCTGGCCCGGATAACCGGGATCTTAAGGGCGTCTACTTTTTCTTCCGTATCAAGCTGATCCTCGTAATGGTGGGAAACGATGTGGTTTTCCACATTAGTGGACAGGGTTTCTTCTTTTATTGTGATTCCGTTACCCGAATCCGTAAACACCTTATCCACATAGAAGGTGTCTTCCACCACCATATCCACCTGAATGTATTTCCAACGGTAAAGGATACGGCGGAAATGCCGTTCCATATCCTGAGCTTCTTTGGATTCGCACCTCAGGACAAGGGCGCCGTCAATGTCCATTTCGTGCCAGGGTATTTCGTCGATCCACACCAGGGGCCGTCCGGACTTTAAGGCGTGCATGTCCCGAATCCGGCGGATCCGTTCCTGATTGACCTCTTGGGCGGCAAGATCCCGTACTTCTTTAGCCAGTTCCCGAAGCGTTGATTTATCCTTATGGGTAATCACGAATTCCTCCTATAATGAAATGTTATTCTTTTATGCCTCCCAGGGTAAGCCCTGAAATGATGTAACGGGACATAAAGGCATAAAATATGATAATCGGCGCTACGGTTATTGCCAGTCCCAGATAGACGCCGCCCATTTCAACCCGGTAAAAGTTGGTGGTGAGGAGCCTTACCAGGATGGGGATGGTATACTTGCTCATGGTTGAGAGGAGGATCATGGGGGTAAAGTAGTTGTTCCAGGAGGCCACAAAGGTAAAAATGGCCTGGGTTGCCATGACCGGGACAATGGTGGGGAGGATAATTGAATTGAAGATCCTGAATTCCCCGGCGCCGTCAATGCGGGCCGCGTCGATGAGTTCCACGGAAAGGACGGTACTCATATACTGACGGATAAAGAGGACCGTGCCGGCAGCGGCTATTGAGGGGATGATCAGGGGAATGTAATTGTCCAGCAGTCTTAAGGTTACCATAAACTGATAGAACCCGATAAACGCAAGGGTTCCGGGCAGCATCATTACGATAAGGATAACGGTCCAGAGGGCTTTCCTCCCGAAGAACCGGTACACGTGGAGGCCGTAGGCGGTCATACAGGAAAAATAGACCGAGAGAACCGTAGTGGAAAGGGCGATAAAGGTGCTGTTGAATAAGCCCCGCAGGGGGTCCATCATGGGTTTCATGTCGTGGGCAAGGAGGAATTTCCAGTTAAAGGCAAGGGACTTTCCGGGCACAAAGGAGATCCCCCGGTTGATTTCCGCGGTAGACCTGGTGGCGTTTACCAGCATCAGGTAAATGGGTGTAAGGGCAAGCAGGGCGAGGAAGAGCATTATCAGATGAATAATAAACCGTTTTATTTTCAATTCCAAAACACCGGTCTGCATGGGGCCTCCTATTTTTCCGCCTTCTTCAGTTCGCTACGATCCTGCAGGAAGAAGAAGATAATCAGGGCAAGGATGATGGTGAGAGCAAATATGCCTATGGAGACTGCCGCCGCATACGCCTTGTCGTTATTGCCGGTAAACCCGATTTGATACACATACATGGTCATGGTCCTCAAGGTATTGTTCGGACCGCCCCCGGTAAGAAGCATGGGGATGTCGAAAGCCTGCATGCCCCCTATCATGGTAGTGAAAAAGACGTAGAGGATAATGGGGCGCAGCAGGGGGAGGGTGATGTACCAGGTGGTCTGCCGGCTGTTGGCGCCGTCTACCACCGCGGATTCGTAGAGGGTAGGATTTATGCTGGTAATCCCCGCCATGAGGATGATGTTGGTTGAACCGTAGTACATCCACCAGTAAATAAAGGATGCAAGGCCCCGGGAAAAGGGAACTATCCTGAAAAACTGGTACGCCTGGGTTACGATCTCGCCGCCCTGTACCACTGTCTGGCGGACTCCCAGGGAATAGAGCAGCTGGTTCAAGAGACCTGTTGGATAATTAAAAAAATTCTGAAAAAGCACCGCGATGGAAGCGGCGGTAAGCAGGTTGGGCAGGAAAATGATGGCCCTGAAGGTGTTTCTGCCCGAAAGGTTGAGCCGTATATCAGAAAGCCAAATTGCCAGAATCAGGGCGATGGCAATCTGGGGAACAAAAGTACAGCCCGAAATGATAAACGTATTTTTTATGGATCCCAGAAAATTTCTGTCCCCCAGGAGACGGGTGAAATTCGACAATCCTGTAATATGCAGTTGCTGGCTTAAGCCCTTTAGATCCGTAAAGGAAAGAATAAAAGTATACAGCGTAGGCCAGAGGTTAAATACGCAGAAGACGATCACAAAGGGAGCGACAAAAAAATACCCCCAGCGCTGAATGCGCCGCCAGTTACCGGCCTTTGCTTTTCCCATACTTAAACTCCCGAAACCGGAACCGGGCTTTATACCCGGTTCCGTGATCTATATACGGAATTCGGCCTAATAACCCATTTGGGTATTAACCTGGTCCTTAAAGTCCGCGATAGCCTGGTCCTTTGTCTTTTCGCCGTTGACGAAGGCGGTCACGTTTTCGTCAAAGATTGTGTAAATAGCCCCGTCGGTTCCCTGAAACAGCTTGCCGCTGATCTGGCCCGCAATATCGGCGTAGATAGTATAGGGATTCTGGCCGCCCAAAAAGGGCACTTCCAGGGAAGAGGATCTGAGCTTTTCCACAACCCGGGAGTTGGAGATCATGTCGTAGGTGGTGGAAACCCAGGTTTCCAGGAGTTCGTCGTCGGTGGCGAAATACCGGATAAATTCCTTGGCCGCCTCGGGGTTCTGGGTCTTGTTCCAGGCACTGAGCCAGGTACCGCCTTCGAAATAGGTATAGGGTCCGGGAATAATGCCCCAATCGCCTGAGGTATCGGAACCGCCGGGCATGAGGACGTAAAAGAGGCCCCAGGCAGGGAGAAAGACGCCAAAGATGTCGATAGGTTTCCCGTTTTCGTCCTGAAGAGCGCCGTTGAGGCTGGCGTACCAGCTGTCGGTCCAATGGTTGATTTTGGCGTCGTAACCCTTGTCGCGGATCTCCTTCACCATATCCATGTAGTCCAGCATGAGGGGATCGATGACGAGCCGGCCGTCAACTACCCAGGGCTGAACCCGGTTGTTCCTGTAGGGCCTGCCTAATTCCGTACCGTTTCCCATGACATAGCAGGTGCCGCCGGATTTTGATTTAAGCAGCGCCGCGGTTTCCAGGAACTTCTGCGGATTGGCAAAGAAGCTTTGTACCGTATCGGGATCGTCGCTGCCCAGGTACTGTTTCGCCAGGCTCCGGCGGTAGTATATAACCCCGGGAGTGGTCTGCCAGGCAAGGCCGTAGACCTTGCCGTTGTGGCTTCCCACATCCGCGACGTATTGATACACCTTGTCCCTTACCCCGCTATACATATCCGTAATATCCAGGACCAACCCCGATTCCACATACTTTCTGACATACGAGGCCTCCAGGGAGAACACGTCGGGCACCCCCTGACCGGAGGCCAGCACCGTACCCAGCTTTTCGTCCATGGTGGTAACGTAGGTGTACTCAATTTCCACATCCGGGTGGCTGGGCTTGTAGTAGGTGTTGATCATGGTTTCAAAATCTTCCACCGCGGTCCACACCGCCAGCTTGTTCTGTTTCGGCGCTCCCGCGCTCCCCGCGGCGCTTTCCTTTTTGGAGCACCCCGCCAGCAGTACCACTGCGGCGCATAAAACCACTAAAATCTTTTTCATGCTGTTTCTCCTCGTTTCATAAAAAATATATATACAGGCATACGCCCGCAATTTATGAGAAGCCGGGTTTTATCCCGGGAATAGAATACATTGTTTTAGAGACGACCCATTGTGTTTCAGGGATGAAGTAGTTTTTTCGTAAAGAGGGTATTCCGGTCCGCCGGTGCGGCGTCGGGCTATAGGCTAATGGACAAACGCTACGATGTGTACGGGGGGGGGGGGGGGGGGGATCAATTGTTTATAATACAAGGAATTAGCGGGACGGAAGATGTCCACAGACAAACAGGACAGCGTACAATGCGATACCGGCATATCCGCCCTTGAGGAAATTTTCCCTTTGTCTACCCGCTTTCTCATCATGTTTAAAAATCCCCGCCACCGGAATAACGGCTAAGGGAAGGATATATCATATCTCAAAGAACTGTCAAGGATTTAAGAACGGAGCTTACCACTCCCGGGGTTTAAAGCCTTCCGGGACGCTGATCCGTATCGTGTCCCCCGATTGCTCCAGCACAAAAAAACCGCTCTTTACCGCAAAGTCCTTCACCCCTTTAGAGGCTATTTCTTTCATTTTACGATCGGTTTCCTGAAACATGGCCCAGACCTTCTCAAAAGTCAGCCCCATCTCCGGTTTGCGTATGGTTTCTTTCGGCATAAGAAAAATCTACTTTATTCGCAGTGGGGTCTAATACCCCGCCCTTCAGGGCGGTTAGAATCGGTAATGCCGACAATAAAATGGTAGTAGACCCCACAGTTAAATAATTTCCTTACAGAACGAACCTCGTGAA
>JAISCR010000084.1 GCA_031265435.1 Treponema sp. | reverse complement strand
CCCCCCCCCCCCCCCCCCCCCCCCCCCCCCCCCCCCCCCCCCCCCCCCCCCGGCCCCCCCCCCCCCCCCCCCCCCCCGTAAACTTTTTTGACCATTTTGCCCCCTTCCTGATGGTCATTCCCGCCATACTTTGTATCCTTATGGTGCATATTTATCCCAGTGTGCGATCCATAGGGATGTCCTTTTTTGACATCAACCTGACCAAACCGGCCCGCCCGTTTATCGGGTTCCGGAACTACGCCGAGGCTTTCAGTAACCCCACCGTCCTGCGGGTCCTGCTGAACACCTTCATGTGGCCTGTGTTTACCCTTATCTTTGGCGGTTCCTTCGCCCTTTTTGTGGCCCAGCAGTTGAACAAGGCCTTTAAGGGCCGGGCGGTATTCCGTACCCTCTTCCTGGCACCCTGGGTTACTCCTCCCATTGTGGTATCCATGATCTGGAAGCAGATTATGAGCCGGGATTTCAGCCCCGTCTCGGGACTTCTGATGAAGTTGGGCCTCATCGGTCAGCCGATCAACTTTCTGGGAGATCCCACGTTTTACTTCGGCGTTATTTCCATCCCCATGATTTCCCTTATCGTGATCAATATCTGGTCCATGTTCCCCTTCTGCATGGTGATGTTTCTGGCGGCGCTCCAGACCATCCCTCTGGAAATGTATGAGGCCGCTATTGTGGACGGGGCCTCCAAACTCCAGGTTTTCTGGCGTATCACCTTTCCCATGCTTCTTCCGGTTATTCAGACGACCCTGCTCATGCAGGGGATCTGGCAGTTCAACAGCTTCAATCTAAGTTTTCTGGTAACTCATGGGGGCCCTCTGAATTCAACGGAACTGCTTTCGGTTTCTGTATATAACGCTGCGTATCTAGGTTTCCGCTACGGTTACGCCGCATCCATCAGCGTTGTCATGCTCTGCATAGTCGGCGTTCCGGCGGTGTTCAGCATCATTAACTCCATCAGAAACGAGAAAATCCCGGCGGTAAAAGAGGCGGTAACAGAGTTATGAAAAGACAGACTAAAACCGTCATTGCCTCCGTTATTCACTACGCGATTATGATCGCCGTAGGGATCTTTGTGCTGTTCCCCTACTACTGGCTGATTCTGAGTTCCCTTAAGCCGCCTCATCAGCAGACTCTCTCCCCTACCGTCTGGATTCCGGATTATCTTGACTTTGGAAACTACCTTGAGGTGTGGAATACCATACCCATGTTTCGGTATATGCTCAACTCGATTTTTGTTTCCCTGTGTACGGTTATTATGTGTCTCATTTTTTCGGTTACCGCAGCCTACAGTCTTTCCCGGTATTCGTTCAAAGGCAAGTACGGGGTGATAGCTACAATCCTTTTTTCCCAGCTTATCCCCGGTATGCTTCCCTTTGTTTCTTTTTATTTTATGATGTTCAATCTGCATCTAACAAATAATTACGCGGGGCTTATTATCGCCTATGCAATCTGGGGTATCCCCTTTTCGACATTGATGATGCGGAGCTATTTTACCGCGGCCATCCCAAAGGAACTTGAGGAGAGCGCCATCATCGACGGCTGTACCCGCTGGGGCGTATTTCTGCGCATCGCCGTGCCCCTGGCGGTTCCGGGGATCATCGCCACAGCCATTTTTGCCTTTATCCTCTCGTGGAATGAATTTATGTGGGCCAGCGTCATGATGACCAACAACATGATCAAGACCGTGGCGGTTGGCATTTACGATTACATCGGGCAATTCGGCGGAAACGTGCGCATAGCCATGACCATGGCCACCGCCGTTCTTGCCACCCTGCCGGCTATGCTGATTTTCTGTTTCCTTCAGAAATACCTAATCAGCGGACTCACTTCCGGGGCAGTCAAAGGTTAGGGGAAGGAAAGGGTTATTCTTCCGCCGTATGGCGGATGATGATAATTTTTGTTTGGAGGAATGTGAAATGAAAAATGCAAAAGTGTTTCTGGTATCGTTGGTACTGGTAACTGTGCTGGCATTGCCCTTGCTGGCCGGAGGAGGCAGGCAGCAGGGCGGCGGCAGCATCAATTTCTGGATGCAGCAGTACGGGGAAAATCCCCAGGCTCAACAGGGATTCATCAATGGCTTAACCGAAAAATTTAAGGCCGATACGGGTATAACCGTTAATGTTACTTATGTTGACTGGGGTCAGGCCCATACCAAGTATACCCTGGCATCGACCGGCGGCGAAGCCCCCGATGTGGCGGATACTTTTTTCCCATATTCGTGGGTTAAAATCGGGGGTGACAAGTACGGCCCCATGATCATTGACGATGTGATCGCCGAAGTCGGTGAAAGCGGTTTCTATGATATAGCCCGTCCCGAATGTTATATCAACGGTCATTGGTATGCCCTGCCCTGGAGGGGTGACACGCGGGTTGCCGCCTATAATCAGCAGATATTTGATCAGGCCGGTATTAAGGAATTCCCGAAAACCTATGCTGAACTCATTGAGGTAGGGAAGAAGCTTACCACCTACAATGCCGACGGCAGTGTAGACCGGGCGGGTTTCCTTTTTAGTGTTAGTAATGCCCGTTTCGATCAGACCTGGTTTGCCCTTCTTGCCGGTCACGGCGGTAAAATAATGAATGATAGTTTTACCCAGTGGACCTTTAACACTCCCGCGGGCAGAGAATCCCTGCAGTTTATGTACGATGCGGTATATACCCACAAGATCGTACCTACATCCGTAATCGATCCCTCCTATGACAGCGGCCAGGTATTCCAGGCGGGAAAGGCGGCCATGGTTCTTGGTGTGTCCCCGGATTTTTATTCATCCTGCAAAGCCAACGCGCCCCAGATCGCTTCCTATGTCCGTTCCGCCATCATGCCGAGCAAGACCGGATCGGGAGTGTCCTCCATAGCCTTTGCGGCCCCGGTGTGTGTGTTCAAGACCACCAAGAATCCCGCCGCGGCCAAGGCCTGGCTTAAGTATTTCTGCTCCAAGGAAGTACAGCTTGAGGCCATGAAGGTAATGGGCCTGGTGAACAGCTGGGTTGACGTAATGAACGATCCTTACTTCCAGAATGATATCTTTTACAAGAACTTTAATGAGCAGACCAAGCGGTCCAATGCCGGTGATATGCCCGTTTCCGAATTCAGCGAAATTGACGCCTTCCCTTCCGGGCCGCTTAACACCATGTGCACCCAGGTTATGGCCGGGGGCAGCATTCAGGCGGCCATTGACGAATGTATGACCAAGATTAACGCGATCATGGGCAACTAACGAGGGGATGACTTCCAGGGAACGGGTTCTTGCCGCCCTGCGGCATGAAGCGACAGACAGGATACCTTTTTCATTGGGCTTTGGGGTGAATGAATACGCCAGGAAGCAGCTTGCCGAATATCTGGGCAGTACCATGGAAAAGGTTGAAAAGACGCTTCTTGCCGCATCGGATCTTCGGTGGGTATCTCCCCGGTACATCGGGCCGCCTTCCCGGGATCCAAAAGGGGACGAGGAAAAGCCGGATATATGGGGAGTGAGTCACAAGTCCGTTTTTAACGGCTTTGATTCCTATTACGAAATATCCGGCTATCCCTTACACGGTCTGGGCGATACAATTTCCCTGGAAGATCATGAATTTCCGTCTCCCGATTGGTTTGATTACGGTTCCCTCAAAGAGCGGATCCAAAGCGCGAATGACGATGATGAATACGCTATTGTGATGGGTAACGGAAATATCTTTGAGACCGGTTGGTACATGGTTGGTTTTGAGGATATGTTCGCCCTTCTGTTGACAGATCCTGAACTGGCATACCGTTTGCTTGAAAAGGTTACCGATTTTTATGCGGCCTTTTTTGAGCGTGCCCTGACCGCCGCGGAAGGGGGTATTGATATTGTTTTTACCGCCGATGATATAGGTCAGCAGAACGGCCTTTTGATGTCTCTTCCCCTATGGGAAGAAATTCTTAAACCCCATCATGTCAGGCTTAACAGGCTGCTCCACCGGTTCGGTGTGAAGGTAATGTACCATACCGATGGAGCGGTGATGGATGCGGTGGGCGGTCTTGTGGACATGGGAATTGATGTCCTTGAAGCCATTCAGTTTGACGCGAAGGGGATGGACCCGGTCCTGCTCAAACGGAACTGGGGGGATCGGCTTTGTTTTCATGGCGGAGTGAGTGTCCAGTCGACCCTGCCTTTCGGCAGCGCGGAAGATGTACGTAGGGAAGTGCGTGAACGCATTCGCGTTCTTGGAGAAAATGGCGGCTATATTCTGGCTCCTTCCCACGCAATCCAGGGGGGTACGCCGCCTGAAAACATTATTGCCTTCCTTGAAGAAGCGGGGCGTTATCCGGTAGAATCAAGTACAGGCAGACATTAGATAGAGTACATTGGAGGAGTATACCATGGCATTTCCCAGAACAACGGTGGCGGGGGTTTCCCTGCCGAGATTATTAATCGGGTCCAATTGGATTTTTGGCTGGAGTCATACGGGACACGCGGCGGATCTTTTTATCAAAGATTATCATTCCACCGTTGACGCCACCCTTTCGGTGATCAACGCCTTCCTGCCCTACGGCATAGACGCCTGGATGGCTCCCTTTTCATCGGCTCCCGACTGCACGGATAAGATCAAGGCTGTTCAGGATAAAATAGGAAAAAAGCTGATCCTCATTGACACCCCCATTATCAACGTGGATGATACGGAGGCTGCCAGAAGGGAGACCAAGGCGATATTTAAGGCCAGCGCCGAACTTGGTTCCACCTTCTGTCTGATCCATCATTCCAGCTGCGAACAGTTGGTCAACAAAAATAAAAGAACCATCGACCGGCTGCCCCATTATACGGAGATGATACGGGAGTACGGCCTCATCCCCGGTCTCAGCGCCCACATGCCCGAGATCATTCAGTATTCGGATCTTAACGAATATGATGTGGAAACCTACATTCAGATCCTTAACTGCGTCGGTTTTATGATGCAGGTGGAAATTGAATCGGTTATACGCATCATCCACGAGGCGAAGAAGCCGGTGATGACCATTAAGCCCATGGGCGCGGGACGCACCACCCCCTATGTCGGACTTACATTTAACTGGAATATACTCAGGCCCATCGACATGATCACTGTCGGCTGCATAAACGAACACGAAGTGCATGAAGATGTGGAAATATCCCTGGCGGCTCTGGAAAAACGGCTGCCTAATCTGGAAGGCCGGAGCAGTCCGGGGAAAACCAGCATTATCAAATAGAGGAGGCTGTTCCGCGGGAACGAAATTCCCGCCCCGGAGAATGAAAGCTTACACGTACTCTTCCCAGGCTTTTATTTCCAGGCCTTTCTCCTTTTGATACGCAAGGGCGTCGATGAATTCCCGCGCAACCTTGACATTGGTAAAGAGGGGGATGTCAAAGTCAACCGCCATGCGCCGGATGAGGTAGTCGTTTTTCAGTTCCGTCTCCCGGTTATTTTTGGGAATGTTAATGATCATGTCAACTTCCCGTTTTTTGATGTATGTTGTAATGTTCGGTTCCTTTGATTCAAGGGGCCAGTTGAGTACGTTCGCGTTTACCCCGTTTTGCGACAGGAACTTTGCGGTCCCTCTGGAGGCGTAGAGTTCATAGTCCATGGCGACAAGCTTGCGCGCCGAATCAAGGAAACCGAGTTTGTCTTCAAGGGGCCCTGTGGAAAGGAGGACGCGTTTCTTCGGCAGGCGGTAACCGACGGAGAGCAGGGCCTTGAGGAATGCGTCGGAAAGTTCCGAGCCGATGCAGCCGACTTCTCCGGTGGAGGCCATCTCCACACCCGACACGGGGTCCGCTCCGTGGAGTCTGCCGAAGCTGAACTGCGCCGCCTTGACTCCCACCCAGGGAAGATCCAGCGCGCTGGCCGGGGCCTTCTGTACGCTTTCATCAAGCATGGCTTTTACCGCCATCTCGATCATGTTGACCCGGCTCACCTTGGAGCAGAAAGGGAAGCTCCGGCTGGAACGGAGGTTGCACTCGATGACCCGTACCCGGTTCCGCTGGGCGAGAAACTGTATGTTGAAAGGCCCGGTAATATCCAGGGCTTTTGCAATCTCCTCACTGATTCTGCGGATCTTCCTGATTGTTTCGATGTAGAGTCTCTGGGCCGGCAGGACTACTGTCGCGTCCCCGGAATGTACACCCGCATTTTCGATATGTTCCGTGATGGCATGGAAGAGGATCTCTCCCCTGCGGGCCACCGCGTCAATTTCGATTTCCTTGGAATTCTCAATGAACTTTGAAATGACAACCGGGTGTTCCGCCGAGACATCCGCGGCCAGACGCAAAAACCGTTCAAGGGTATCGTCGTCCCAGGCAACGTTCATGGCGGCCCCCGAGAGCACATAGCTTGGCCTGATCAGTACGGGGTAGCCTGATTCGGCCGCAAAGGCTTTGGCGGAATCAAGATCGGTAAGTTCCTTCCATTCAGGCTGCTCAATTCCCAGCCTGTCGAGGAGACCTGAGAATTTGTTTCTGTCTTCCGCCATGTCGATGGACTCAGGCCTCGTGCCGTAGATCAGAGCCCCGGCGCTGTAGAGACCGGTTGCGAGGTTATTCGGTATCTGGCCTCCCATGGAGAGGATGATCCCGCCGGGGTGTTCGCGTTCATAGATATCAAGAACCCGTTCAAGGCTCAATTCTTCAAAGTAGAGCCTGTCGCACATGTCATAGTCGGTAGAAACCGTTTCCGGGTTGCAGTTCACCATGATGGTATAGCGGCCGAGCTTGCGGGCGGTTTCCACGGCGTTGACGCAGCACCAGTCAAATTCTACACTGCTTCCGATGCGGTAGGCGCCTGAACCCAGCACCATCACTCCGCGGCCTGAAGGTGAAACATCATCCATCGGGGCGCCTGTACCGCAGTAGCTCATGTAGAGGTAGTTGGTTTTTGCGGGGTATTCCGCGGCAAGAGTGTCGATCTGTTTTATTGAAGGCCTGATGCGGTACTCTTCCCGGAGACTGCGGAATTCCATCTCTTTCAGACCCAGGAATTCGCCGATGCGGGCGTCGGAAAAGCCGAGCTGTTTGGCCTGCAGCAACAGTGCGCGATCCGGCGCGGACACGGAAGCCTTTTTCTTTTTGTCTTCTCCGTTTCCGCCGGCCTCCCGGAGCCGCTCCTCCGTTTCCAGGCATTTTTCAATCTTGTATAAAAACCACTTGTCGATTTTGGTAAGCCGGTGGATCTTGTCCACGCTCCAGCCTTCCATCATCGCCCGGTAGATGACAAAGATTCTGCGATCGGTCGGTTTTGTAAGGGCATCCCGTATACCGGCAGAGTTTATGCCTCCCTCCGCATTTTTGTTCTTTGCGCTGAGGGCGCCGAGGAAGCTGTCGTCCCCTGCCAGGCCCGGAGCCCCTGTCCCCGTCATGCGCAGGGCTTTCTGCAGAGCTTCCTCAAAACCGCGGCCGATGGACATCACTTCTCCGACACTCTTCATTTCCGAACCGATGCCGAGATCGACATTCTTAAACTTTGTCAGATCCCAGCGGGGGATCTTCACCACGATGTAATCGAGAGCCGGTTCAAAGCAGGACTTGGTAGCCAGGGTGATACGGTTTTCTATTTCCGCAAGTGAATAACCCAGCGCAAGTTTTGCCGCAACAAAGGCCAGAGGGTAGCCTGTAGCCTTTGAAGCCAGAGCGGAAGAACGGGAAAGCCGGGCATTCACTTCGATTATCCTGTAATCCTCGGAAGCGGGATCGAGGGCGTACTGTATATTACATTCGCCGACAATACCCAGATGGCGGATCACGTCGATAGCGATACGCCTCAGCTTGTGATATTCGGAATCTGTCAGAGTTTGTGAAGGAGCGACAACGATACTCTCGCCGGTATGGATGCCCAGGGGATCGAAGTTTTCCATATTACAGACAGTGATGCAGTTATCGTATCTATCCCTGACCACCTCGTATTCGATCTCTTTCCAGCCCCCCAGCCACTCTTCCACCAGCACCTGGGGAGGCGTACTGGTTTCCGAAGTACGGGCAAAAACCCTGTCGCAGCGGCGGCGGAGTTCCTTTTCATTCCTGCAGATCCCCGATCCCGCCCCGCCGAGCGCATAGGCCACCCGAACCATAACCGGGTAAGCTATGGAGGAGGCCGCCTTTACCGCGGCATTGATACCGGTAGCAGCGATACTGCGGGGCGTTTTTGCGTCGATCTCGTTGAGGCGTTCCACGAAACGTTCACGGTCTTCGGTATCCTCTATTGCCTTAACCGGAGTGCCGAGCACCTCCACCCCGTATTTGTAGAGAGTACCATCCCTGTCCAGGGCCACCCCGCAGTTAAGCGCGGTCTGTCCCCCAAAGGAGAGGAGGAGGCCGTCGGGCCTTTCCTTTTCAATTACCTGTTTAACATATTCGGGAGTGACGGGAAGGAAGTAGGTGGCGTCCGCCATGCCTTCGCTGGTTTGGATGGTAGCGATATTGGGGTTGATAAGGACTGTTTTGATCCCCTCTTCCCTCAGAGCCTTGAGGGCCTGGGAACCGGAATAGTCAAATTCCCCCGCCTGACCAATCTTGAGGCCGCCCGAACCTAGCACCAAAACTTTATTTAACACCATTTTTACTTTCCTTTACCTGATCGATAAAACGGTCGATAAGAAACTCCGTGTCCCGCGGGCCGGGACAGCCTTCGGGGTGAAACTGTACCGCGGAAAAAGGCCTGTGTGCGGAACGGATCCCTTCAATGGTAGAATCGTTGGCATTTATAAACCAGGGCTCCCAGCCCGGAGGGAGGCTGTCCTGCCTTACCGCATAACCGTGATTCTGACTTGTGATATAACAGCGCGCGGCTTTACTGTTTTTGCCGTCCCTGCCCAGTTCCGTACAGGGCTGATTCTGCCCCCGGTGACCATAGGGAAGCTTGTAGGTATCGGCGCCCGCGGCCAGAGCCATGATCTGATTTCCCAGACATATACCGAAGACGGGCTTTCCGATGCCGAAAGCCTTGCGTACCATGGCAATGGTTCTGCCGCAGTCCTTTGGATCCCCGGGGCCGTTGGAAAGAAAAAGCCCGTCATATTCAATATCCGAAAGATCGTGATCCCAGGGGAGCCGTATAATCTGTACACCCCTGTCCAGAAGACAGCGGTAGATATTAGCCTTTGCTCCGCAATCCACCAGGGCGATCCGCAGAAGGTTTGGTCTTTCAGGAAGCGCGGAATTACTGCCTGAGTCTTCGTCATCTTCCTCTTCGCCGATGCTGGTTCTCCGTTTTTCCATTGCCTTTGACAAAAGACCGGGGGGCAGAAAACTTTTTACTTCCGCAGGCGAGACATCCGCAACCGGGTGGGAAACGAGACCTGAATCAATGGTAACATCCCGGCTTCCTTCCACGAGAATTTTCCCCATCATCACACCCCGTTCCCTGAGGCGTTTGGTGAGAGCCCGTGTATCAATACCCCTGATGCCGGGAACACCGTTTTTTTCAAGCCAGACAGAAAGCGCGGCTCCGCTGTCAAAGTGACTGGGTTCTTCGCAGGCCTCTGAAACCACAAAGCCTGAAACCTGCACCTTTCCCGATTCAAAGTGAAGGGGGATACCCTGGTTATCAAAGAAAGGCTCGCAGTTTTTGGGCCTTACCGGAACGCCATAGTTCCCCTGAAGAGGCCAGGTGGCAACGAGGATCTGTCCCCGGAAACTTGGGTCGGTGAGTGACTGAGGGTATCCCGCCATCCCGGTGGTAAATACCACTTCCCCCGCCTGGGAACGGGCCTTGCCGAAACTGTAACCGGGGAATTCCGAACCGTCTTCCAGGACAAGCGTGGCCTGTTTGGGAATGGATATAGACTTCTGTTTCATGTGTCCCAAGTTTATGGGGAGAGGCATTTTTGTTCAAGATACCTCCACGGGAACGAAAACTACGAATAAATTTTACCATTTTTGCCAAAAACAGGTATTTGAATTCAGTAAAAGCGAGGATTTTACGGTTTCTTGTTCCGTAAAATTTCGCGGCCTTTGAATTCGTAAGTATAGTGACGTAAGTGGGAATACCCGCCGGCTTTGACTCACCCTTCCTCTGTCAGAGTATGAAGGCCGCCTGCGAATCAAACTAAAAATGATATTCATTTTCATATTGACAGTCCCAATCCATTATGTTACGATATGGGCCTATGGCGAAACGTCCGGCAAATTATCATACCCGTCAGGGGCAGCGTATCCTTGATTACATGGAGTCCCTTGGGGGAACTCATGTTACGGTCAATCAGATAGCGCGGCATTTTGAGGATACCGAAGAGATTATTGGGCAGGCCACTATCTACCGGCATCTGGAGAAACTGGCGGCCGGGGGAAAGATCCGCAAATATGTGTTGAATGAGGGCAAAAGCGCCTGTTACCAGTACATAGACGCGGTAAAATGCCGGGATCATTTCCATTTGAAGTGCGAAATCTGCGGCGATCTTATCCATGCGGACTGCGATTTGCTGGACAAGATCGAAAAACATCTCCTGTGCAGCCATAATTTCAAAATCAACCTGCTTAAGACTGTTTTTTACGGCACCTGCCAAAAGTGTCTTGCCGGGGGCGCTTATGAGGGCTAAGTTTACGAACAGGCCGGGATGGTTGTGTCTGGGCCTTTGTCTTTGCTTTATCACGGCCGCCCTCTTTTCGGAAGGCTGTGTTCTCTTTCACCAAAATCACGATTGTTCAGGCGAAGGATGCCCCCTGTGCCTCCTGATACAGAGGGTGGAAAATTTTTTCCGGGACTTAAAGAGCGCCGCCTCTTGTCCCGGTTTCTCCGCGGACACCCTCCTGATGGCCGCCTTTATTTTAAAATTTGCTGTCTTCCGCTTTGTTCCCTCAAGTGCCGTACAGCTTAAAGTAAAAATGAACTGCTGACCTTGCCGCAGGCGCTGCATGATTCATGATTAAATTTTTTAACTTTACCTGACAGGAGTTATTATTAACACGTCGTGTTAATTTCGATTTACATAAGCGGTAATACCGCCGCTTTTTATAGGAGTTTATATGAAACGAATGATTCTTTTTGTGTGTGTGTTGGTGTCCCTGGCCGCGGTCTTGCCGGCCGGAGGACGGAAGGATGCGGGAAAGGCGGACGGGAAAATAAACGTGGTTACTACCATCTTCCCGCCCTACGATTTTGTCCGTGAGGTGGCCGGAGACAAGGTTAATCTCACCATGCTGCTTAAGCCGGGAGCGGAAAGCCACTCCTATGATCCGAGCCCCCAGGATATTATCAAAGTGCAAAACTGCGATGTCTTTATTTATGTGGGCGGCGAATCCGATGCCTGGGTCGAACGGATCATCGAATCAATGGACACGAGCCGCATGGAGATCGTTACCCTCATGGATTGTGTGGATGTGGTGGAAGAAGTTGTTGTCGAAGGGATGGAAGAAGAGGAAGAGGAGGAAGCCGAAGGGCCTGAATACGACGAGCATGTCTGGACTTCCCCCAAAAACACGAAACTCATTGTACGGAAGATTACCGATGTGCTTAAACAGCGGGACCGGGCCAATGCCGCGGAATACGAAAGAAGCGCCGTCTCTTACCTGGCAAAATTAACGGATTTGGACGCTTCGTTTGAGAATATGGTAAACGGCGCCAAACGGAAGACCTTCATCTTTGGAGACCGTTTCCCTTTCCGCTACTTTGCCGATGCCTACGGCCTTGAGTACTTTGCCGCATTCCCCGGCTGCTCCACCGAAACCGAATGCAGCGCCGCTACCGTGGCCTTCCTGGTTGGAAAGGTGAGGGCGGAAAAGATCCCCGTGGTCTTCCACATTGAGCTCTCCAACGAAAAAATCGCCGACACGATCTGCGAGGAAACGGGGGCAAAAAAACTACAGCTTCACGCGGTTCACAACATCTCCCAAAGGGATTTTGACCGGGGAGAAAGCTATTACAAATTAATGTCCCAAAATGTAAAAAATTTACAGGAAGCCCTGTACTAAACCGGAGTCTGTCCACTCGAACGAAAGAGGAAGAGATTACCACAAAAAGTCGAAGAAGTCGAAGAAGTTTTTTAAGAGAAACCGCTCTTTTCCCTTTACTTTTTCGACTTTTTCGACCTCGTGGTTAAAAATTCTTCTTTCCGGCAAACAAAGGAGAGATTTCAGGGTACATTGCGGAATATCGAAACACACGTTCATGTCTGTTCTTGGTTAAATGGAGAATTGCTGGAAAGAGGCTCCCCTTAATTGACAGTATTTTACCCCTATGGGAGTATCTACGGTATGCAAACGCGATTTTTAACGAAACCTGTCCAGGCATATCCGGAGACTATATGACCGCCTTAATGTCCGAACTGGTGCTTCAAATCGGGATCATTCTTTTTGCCGTGAGGCTGGGGGGGCGGCTGGTAAAGAAGATCAGGATTCCTCCTGTGCTGGGCGAGCTTCTGGCGGGTATCGTCATCGGGCCCTACGCGCTGGGGGCGCTGCCGCTGCCCGGCTTTCCGCTGGGGGTTTTCCCGCTTCCCGGCGGGGGAAGTATGGCGGTGAGTCCTGAACTCTATGCCTTTGCCACGGTGGCCTCGATTATTCTGCTGTTTATGTCGGGGCTGGAGACGGATCTGGCGCTTTTTCTGCGCTATTCGGTGGCGGGGGTCGTCATTGGGTTTGGGGGGGTGATTTTCTCCTTTGTGCTGGGCGCCGCCAGCGGCGTGTTTTTGCTCCACGCGTCTTTTTTGGATCCGCGTTGTCTCTTTTTGGGGATTCTTTCTACCGCCACTTCCGTGGGAATTACGGCGCGTATTCTCTCCGACCAGAAGAAGATGGATTCGCCGGAAGGGGTAACGGTTCTGGCCGCGGCTGTTTTCGATGATGTGCTGGGGATCATTGCCCTGGCTGTGGTTATGGGGCTTGTGGCGGTGCTTTCCGGTAATGCCGAAGCGGGGGGACTTAACGCGGCGGGGATTCTCCTTATCGCGGGCAAGGCTTTTGGTATATGGCTGGGTTTTACTGTACTGGGGCTGATTTTTTCGCGGCAGCTTGCCTCGTTTCTCAAGCTTTTCAGACATTCTTTCGATTTTTCCGTGCTTGCCCTGGGTGTGGCGCTGATTCTTTCGGGTGTTTTTGAAAAGCAGGGGCTTGCCATGATCATCGGGGCCTATATTGCCGGGCTTTCGCTCTCCCGTACCGATATTGCGGCGATTATTCAGGAGCGCCTACACGGGCTCTATGAATTTTTTGTGCCTGTTTTCTTTGCGGTGATGGGTATGATGGTGGATCTGCGGGAGATCTTTTCGCCTGCGGTGCTGGGTTTTAGTCTTATCTACACCGTGGCGGCGATTCTGGCAAAGATTATAGGCTGCGGCGGGCCCGCCCTGCTTCTCGGTTTCAACCGCCGGGGGGCTCTGCGTATCGGAACCGGTATGGTGCCCAGGGGCGAGGTGGCCCTGATCATCGCCGGTATCGGGCTGGCATCGGGCGCGCTGGACAAGCAGCTCTTTGCGGTGATCATCCTTATGACCCTGGTTACCACCCTGGCTGCTCCTCCCCTCCTCAGCGCCAGTCTCAGATTGAAGGGCATGGGTACCCGGAAGCCTGTCAAGGGCAGCGACAGTATCCAGGCTCACTGGGACTTTAACACCCCCGAGGTGGCGAATCTTGTCATCGATACCCTGCTCCGGGATCTGCGGGCGGAAGGTTTCTTTGTTCAGACTCTCAATGATGATGAGGGGATCATACAGGCGCGGAAGGACGACATCATCCTGATCATTACGCGGGAGGCTGAGGCTCTTTCGATTGAAAGCGCCGCGGCGGACATGCCCTTTGTTAAAACCGCCGTGTACGAGTTGATCCTCAACCTTTCCGAAGCGGTACAGAAGCTCAAGGCAAACTCCGACCCCGCCGCGATGAAGAAGGAACTGGCCGATATGGACGGGCTTTCCCGCAAGGGGCCTTTGGGTCTTATCCGGCGGGACTGCGTCATCCTCAACCTGAAAGGACACACAAAAGAGGAGGTAATCACGGAAATGGTGAATCTCCTTGACCGGCGGGAAAAGCTCACAAACCGGGAACAGGCGCTTGGGGATGTTCTCTCACGGGAAAAAATGATGAGTACCGGCATGCAGCACGGCATTGCCCTGCCCCACGGCAAGACCGACGGGGTTGCGGAGATCTGCGCGGCCGTGGGGATAAGCCGGGAAGGGGTGGATTTTGATTCCATTGACGGAGAGAAGTCGAAAATCTTCATCATGGTGCTCTCGCCCAGGATGAGTTCCGGCCCCCATGTACAGTTTCTGGCGAATGTGAGTTCCGTTCTCAAGGATGAAGAGATCCGGGAAAAGCTTGTCGCCGCGGATACCCAGGATGAGGTTGTGCTGCTCTTTCACCATAGTTAGCTGAGTTTGTTTCAAAACCCGGGTGGTTTTGGATCAGCCTCAGGTGTTCATAAAGTCAGGAAACGATGCTGCTGCTTATAGATATTGGAACTACGACCTTTAAGGCCGCCCTCTGGGCGGGCGCTTTCTGTGAACCTGTCTCCATTCCCCTGTCCACGCTTGAATCTTCGTTTTATTCCGATCCTTCTCAGTGGCTGAGGGCTTTTGAAAGCGCCCTTGAGCGGCTGGGAGGGGCCGGAAAAGTGCAGGCCCTTGTCGTGAGCGGAAACGGCCCTACCCTCGTTCCTGTTACCGGAAAGCCGGGTCTCGACAGTCTGGGGAGGCTCAGTCTGGATGCCGCTCCGGCCCGGAACTGGCTCGACAGGCGTGCGGAGGCGGAGGCGGAAACCGTATCCGCGTTTGTGGGCGCCTTTGTCGATCCGGGTTTCTATCTTCCCAAGGCCCTGATGATAAAAAACCGTGAGCCCGTACTCTACGAAAAAACCCGTTTCTTTCTCTCCAGTTCGGAATACCTGGTATACGCGCTGACCGGAGAGGCCCGCACCGTTTTTCCTTCGGAGGGCTTTGAACGCTGGTACTGGGATGAGTCTCTTCTGGAAAAGACGGGCCTCGACAGGGAGAAATTTCCTCCCTTTGTGTTTCCCGGCGATTATATTGGCGGTCTCCTTCCCGCGGCGGCGGCCCGTTTTGGGTTTGACTCCCGCGTCAAGGTCTTTGCCGGGGGGCCGGACTTCTTCATGACAATCCTCGGCACCGGGGTAAGCAGTCCCGGCCAGGCATGCGACCGTTCCGGAACCTCCGAGGGGATCAACCTCTGTACCAGAGACCGTATCATGGACAGCCGCCTGATGAGTTACGGCCACCCGGTAAAGCCTTTCTGGAATCTTTCGGGGATCATCTCCACATCGGGAAAGGCACTTGACTGGGCGCGGGAGCTTTTGGGCCTGGAAAAAGAGCCCTACAGCGTCTTTTACGATTTAGCGGCCGGCGCGGAACGGGGCGGCCTTCTCTTTCTGCCCTACCTTGCCGGGGAACGGGCGCCCATCTGGGATCCGGGGGCCAGGGGGGTGTTCATGGGGCTCAGTCTTTCCACGGGACGAAAGGAGATGGCCCGGGCCGTGGCCGAGGGGGTCTGCCTTGCGATTCGGGATGTGATCACCGTGATGGAAGAATGCGGGGCCGGGGCCGCCGAACTGCGCCTTACAGGCGGCCCTTCGGCAAGTCCCTTTCTCAACCGGCTCAAGGCCGATGTTACGGGGAAGACGGTACTCTGCCCCGCCGGGCCTCCCGCGGAAATTGTGGGTCTTGCCGTGACCGGGGCCGCGTCTCTCGGCTATTACGGCAGTTTCAGAGAGGCGGCGGAGGCTCTGGTACAGGGCGGCGAAACGTACCATCCCGCCCCGGAGGCAAAACCGGTCTATGACAGGCTTTTTGAAAACTACCGCGAACTGTACCAAAGGCTCCGTTCTTCGTATTGAACAGGATACGTCTTAATGCGATTATTGAAGAATGAAAAAGTCAAAATCAATTTTTACGACACTGTTGCTGGCCGTGGCGCTGCTCTGCGTGTCCGCGGAACCGGTATCCGCGGGCGGGAAAAAAGAGGCCGTGGAGACCTCTTCTTCGTTTTCGGTTCTTGTCTATATTACAGGGATGCTGGCGGGGAGTCCTCCTTATGAACTTATGGCTGCCGGGGCGGAGAGTTTTGCCGCGTCCCACAGCAACGTTTCCGTAAAGATATACGAGGCGGGTTTCAATCAGGCTGAATGGGAGGAACAGCTCAGCTCTCTTGTGGCAAGCGGGGAATTCGATCTGGTGCTTGGTTCAAATCCTTCGCTTCCGGAAATCTGTGCCGGTGTGGGAAAGCGTTTCCCCAATCAGAAATTCATCATTACCGATGCTTCCTACACGGGGAATGACAGTATCTGTACGTATATGTACAATCAGTACGAACAGTCCCTCTATCTGGGTTATCTGGCGGGGCTGATCACCACAAGCCGTATGGCAAAGGCAAACCCGGAAAAAAAGATCGGTTTTATCGCCGCCCAGGAGTATCCCCTGCTCAACAAACATATTGTTCCCGGCTTCCTTGACGGCGCGCGGATGGCGGATCCCGGTATAAGCCTGGACTTCCGGGTGGTGGGTAACTGGTACGATGCCAACAAGGCCGCAGACCTTGCCTCCAGCATGATCGCGGGAGGCGCCGATGTCTTTGCCGCCATCGCGGGAGGCGCCGCCCAGGGGCTGATCAAGACCGCCGCGGAACAGGGCGCCTATGTGGTATTCCACAACACCAACGAATACAGCGCGGCGCCGGGAGTCATAGTCGGCTGCGGCATCATGGAGCAGAAAAAACTGGTGGAAGAGATTCTTCTCGACGCGCTTGAGGGAAAAATTCAGTACGGTACGTCCAGAACCGTGGGGGTAAAAGAAGGATACCTCGGCTTCATTGCCGATGATCCGCTCTACACTTCCCATGTGCCGGAAGATATACGGAATAAATTCAACAGTTTCTTTGCCGATGTAAAAGCAGGAAAGATACCCTACAGCCTTCCTCCCCTGTAATACCCCATGGAAACGATCCTTGAAATGCGCCGTATCACCAAGGTATATCCGGGCCGCGTCTCCGCGGCGAACCGCGAAGTTTCCCTGGATCTGCGCCGGGGAGAGATACTCTGCCTGGCAGGTGAAAACGGCGCGGGAAAAAGCACCCTGATGAAAATCCTCTACGGCCTTACTCCCGCAACCGAAGGCGAGATCCGTATCCGGGGGAAGATCGCCGCCATTCATTCTCCGCTGGACGCCAACAGACGTGGTATCGGCATGGTACACCAGCACTTCATGCTCTTTTCCGAATTTACGGTGGCCCAGAATGTAGTCATGGGCATTGAGCCGAAAAAATTTAATTTTTTTCTTGATACGGCAAAATCGAATGAACTGGTTCAGAAGGTGATCGACGCCCACCATTTTTCGATTGAGGCCGGAAAGACCGTGGGGAGCCTTACGGTAGGACAGATGCAGCAGGTGGAGATAGTCAAAATGCTCTACCGTAATGTGGATATTCTGATTCTTGACGAACCCACGGCGGTGCTGACGGATCGGGAGACGGAATCATTGTTCAAGAGCTTCAGGATTCTTGCGGAAACGGGAAAGTCCCTGATTCTAATTACCCACAAGCTGAGTGAAATAAAGGAGATCTCGGACCGGGTAGCGGTGATGCGGAAGGGTGAATTGACAGCCGTCAAAGATACCGCGGATCTGGATGAGCGTGAAATTTCTCGTCTCATGTACAGGCTGCCTGAGCCTTCCGCCGGGGAGCAAATGTTTCCCCGCGCAGGCGGGTTCCCGGCTTCCTCCCGGGAAGTCCCGTTAAAGAGAAAGCCTGTTTCGGACAGGACGGTATTAAGTTTTCAGGATGTTACGGTGAGAAGGCGGAATCAGGAACGGCCTCTGCTTAACAGGATAAGTTTTTCCGTGCATGAAGGAGAGATCCTCGCCTTTGCCGGGGTCGGGGGAAACGGCCTCGGGGTGCTGGAAGCGGTATTGGGGGGATTTCTCCCCTTGAATTCGGGGAGAATCCTCTGCCGGGAGGAGGATATAAGTCGCTGCAATTCGGAAAAACTGCGCGGCCGGGGCCTGGCCTATGTCCCTTCCGACAGAATCGCGTACGGCAGCGCGGAGTCCGCCCCGGTCTGGGAAAACATCATCATAAACCGCCGCAGGGAATTTTCCGAATGGGGTTTTCTGAACAGAAAAAAAAGCGAGTCGTTTGCAACGGAACTTTTGGATCGCTATGCGATTGCGGGAAACAGTTCCATGCCTTTAGCATTTCTTTCCGGGGGGAACATACAAAAGACCGTTCTGGCGCGGGAAATTGAACAGCACAATGACTATATCGTCTTCTGTGAACCCACGCGGGGGCTTGATGTCTCCTCCAGTCTCTATGTCTACAGCCAGATGGAATCCCTGAGAAACAGCGGAACCGCCGTGATCCTTATCTCTTCCAACCTGGACGAGATCCTTGCCCTGGCCGACAGGATCATTGTGCTCTACCGTGGTTCAATCGCCGCGGAGAGGGAAAATCCCCTGCATTCCCCTGCCGCGGAAGAGACAGGGAACATCAAGGAAGAGATTGGCGAGCGGATGCTGGGGCTTAAAAAAACATGAGCCTGTTCCGGACAGGGGGCGAAGCTTCATGAAAAAACATGAGACTCTTCAGGATTCAAAGATCCGTTCCGCGCTGGAGAATGCCGGCGGCCTTGTCCTGATCCTCGGCATATCGCTTCTTGTACTTATCATGCTGGCCTTTCTCCTCAGCAGGAATCCTGTAAAAACCCTGCGCTATTTTTTCCTGGGGCCTCTGCAGAATACCTACTATACCGGAAATTTGATCAACAGCGCCATTCCGCTGATCTTCGGCGGCCTTGGGGTTTCCATTGCCCTGCGCGGGGGGAACTTTAATCTCGGCGGGGAAGGGCAGATCTACGCCGGGGCCTTTACCGCGACCATTGCGGCCCTGGCCTTTTCGGACTTGAGCCTTCCAGGCCCGGTGGGGCAGGGCCTTGCGTTTCTCGCGGGAAGCCTGTTTGCCGCACTCATGGCGGCCTTTTCCGGCTTTCTCAAGGCGAAATGGAACACCAATGAACTAATCACGAGTTTTCTCCTCTCCAACACGCTGATTCTGATCATCAATTACCTTGTAACAGGGCCTTTCCTTGACAGCGGAACCAATCTCCAGTCTACCGGGAAAATACCCGAAAGTTTCCGCCTCCCCAGGATTCTCCCCCCCTCCAGCCTCAGCGCGGCCCTGTTTGCGGCGCTCATCGCGGTAGTTCTGGTGCATATTTTTCTCTACAAAACCAGGGCAGGTTACGAAATCAGAATCTGCGGCCGGAGCCCCCGCTTTGCCGCATACGGAGGGATCAACATCGCCGGAACAACTGTTCTGTCAATGTTTCTTTCGGGGTTCTTCTACGGTTCAGGCGGAGCCATGGCGGTTTTCGGCACCTACTATTCCACCATGAAGGAATTTTCCGCGGGAATGGGCTGGAACAGCCTTGCCGTTGCGCTCATTGCCCGTTCGAGGCCTGTGGCGGTAATCCCCGCGGCGCTGTTTTTTGCCTGGATCGGATCGGGGGCCAGAATGGCAATGCAGTTCTCCGACATGACTTTTGAAATTTCTTCCATCGTACAATCGGTGATATTCTTTCTCGTTACAAGTTCGGTACTTCTGGATCTCTTTAAGAAAAAACGCTTCAGAAAACGAGGGGACCCGTGATGCTTCACAGCGCGATTACGATCATGACACCCCTGCTGTTTGCCGCAACGGGGGGACTCTTTACAGAGCTGGCGGGAATGTTGAACATTGCGCTGGAAGGGCTGCTTCTTACCGGGGCCTTCAGCGCCATTGTATGCAGCTATTTTACGGGTAGTACGGCCCTGGGGGTAATCGCGGCAGTCCTCGCCTCCACCGCTCTGGCGGCTCTGCTGGGAGCGGTAACGCTTAAACTCAGGGCAAATGTTTTTATCGCGGGCCTCGCTGCCAATCTCTTTGCGGGAGGAATCACCGTGGTACTCTCCTTCCGCATCTTTGCCAGCCGGGGTGTACTAAGTTTCAATCAAATTCCCCGTCTCAAAAACATTGTCGTACCCGGGATTTCAGGGATTCCTGTTCTGGGGGACATCTTTTCAAACCACAGTTTTTATGTCTATGCAGGCTGGATCTTCCTCCTTGCCGCGTGGATTCTGCTCTACAAAACCCCCTTCGGCTTCCGCCTGCGGGCCTGCGAAAAACACCAGGCGGCCCTTGTCTCTCTGGGCCTCAGACCGGATCGTTACCGTTTCGCAGGCTTCCTTATCTCGGGTCTTGCCTGCGGACTGGGCGGCTCCTACCTCACGCTGAACCTGGGAGCCTTTGTTCCAAACATCTCCTCAGGCAAGGGTTGGACCGCCCTGGTGATCATCTTTCTCGGCAGCCGGAGACCCGCGGGGATTCTCGCGGGCACATTCGCCTTCGGCCTGGCCGAGGCCTTCTCCAACTACGCGCAGGGGGCCCTCAATGCCCCCGCGGACTTTATCCTTGCCATCCCTTCGTTTTTTACCCTTCTTTTAATGATAGCCGTCTCGGTGTACACCAAACGGAAACAGGGATTCATGTAGGATATTGCGGCACGGATGCCGCTGGTTCCGGTATCTGTCGATTCCGGTATCTATCCGCGAATCAGCTTGACGATAAAAGCGTCCATCAGAACCTGTTCCATGCCGGCGCCGAAGTTCCGGCTAAGAAGGTCATATTCGGCGATGAGGCTCAAGGCCCTGTCCGCGGAGGAATAGCGGCGGCCCGCTTCGATGTAGTCCTGCCTTACGCGCTGGGAACCCAGGCCGATTTTTTTAAATTCAAAGTCGTTGATGTTCCCGGTTTCTTCCAGAGCCAGATAATCCCTGAATTTGCGGAAACACCAGGCCAGCACCCCCAGAATGCCCTGCGGGCTCTCCTTTGCGGCAAGAAGCGAGTGAAGGCTCTCCAGGGCCCGGCTTAGATCCCCCCTGGCTATACGGCCGAAGAGGCTGAAGGCGCTCTCCTCCCTGGTGTGGGAAAGCCAGCGGTCAACCATTGCTTCGCCGATAGTTTCCTCTTTGGAAGCCATGAGGGCCAGATGCGAACAGGCCTGGGAGAGCGAAGCGGTGTTATTTTCAACCATCTCAAGAATCGCCTCAATGCCGTCTTCGTTTATGCGGAGTCCCTGCCGCCTGAAAAAAGAAGCCACCCATTCATGTTTGCGGTTCTCAAAGAGTTCCCAGAATACCCGTTTGCGTTCTTTGGGAACGGCGTTTTCAAGACCTTTTGCCAGGGAGGTCTCGGCGGAGATGAGAACCAGTACCGTGTCCTTCTGCTCTTCCTTCATCCACGCGGAAAGGAGTTCCACTTCATCCTTTTTTTTGATGAGTTCAGCATTTTTTAAGGTAAAGAGCCTGTACGAGGCAAAAAGGGAGCCGTTTTGCAGCGCGGAGACTACGTCCGAAAGGGAAGTTTCCCCGGCATAGTAACTGGTTTCCTCAAGTCCCGGGCCCAGACTTTCCCGCAGAATTTTGAGGGCATCCTGTTTCTCCCCCAGTTCCGGCCCCAGAAAGAGATGCGCGCCCCATACACCGGCAGCCATCTAGTAACTGCGATAGATCCGGACAAGTCTGCCGATAATCCGGACATTCTGGCTGTAGGTGGGGCCGAATTCGGGATTTTCGGCGAGAAGCATCACCCTGAAACGTTCCTTGTAGTAGCGCTTCAAGGTTATCGCGTCATCGTCCACAACCACCATGGCGATTTCCCCGTTCTCCACTAATTCGGCCTTTTCGATGATGGCGATGTCTCCGGAATTGATCCCCGCGCCGATCATGGATTCTCCCCGTACCTTCATGGCAAAGTAGTCGCGGCCTTTCTTCAGCATCGACCCGTGGAAGGTGATCGTTCCATCGAAATTTTCCTCGGAGAGAATGGGCCGCCCCGCCGCCACGGTACCCAGGATGGGAATTTCAACTACTCTGTTGGGGTCTTCGCCGCCCTGGGGTTTGATCAGTTCCAAGGTACGGGAACGCTTGCCCGCCTGCCTGAGAAAGCCCTTCTTCTTGATGGCTGTAACATGATCATGGGCGCCTTTGACTGACATTTTAAAATGATCGGCAAGTTCCCGGATTGAGGGAGGATATGAGTGAATGCCTATGTATGATTTGATGAAGGCCAGCACTTCTTTTTGGCGATCGGTGAGTTCTTTCATCAGTTTTCCTTATCTTTTATATGATGTTTACGCAATTTTGCATGGAGATTACTGGGATAAAGCCCAATAGCTTCCGCGGTTCGGGATATTATACCATTGTTTTGAGAAAGTTTATACTCCAGATAAAATTTTTCGAAGGAATCTTTGGCCGTATTGTAATTTGTATCGAGAATGTGCAGGAGGTCGGCAGCGGCGGGCGAATTCCCCATGCCGCCTGCCCTGGATTCGGAGGAGGGGTTCTTCCGGAGGAAGCCCTCCAGTTCCCCGGCGTTCACCCTGCCGCCCTGATGCATAACGGTAATCCGCTCCGCCAGATTCCGCAGTTCCCGTACATTCCCTGGCCATGAATAAGAAGAAAGCAGGGAAAGGGTATCCGCTTCAAATTCGATGCCGCCGGCTCCCAATTCCTTCATAAACCGGAGAAGCAGGAGGGGAATGTCCTCTGTCCGCTCCCGCAGGGGAGGCATCCTGATAGGGATTACATTAAGCCTGAAGAAGAGATCCTCACGGAAACGGCCGGCGCCACATTCGGCGGACAGATCCTTGTTGGAGGCGGTGATGATCCGTACATCGGTCTCAATGGTCTTTTCTCCCCCCAGGCGCTCAATCTTCTGTTCCTGAATGGCACGGAGTACCTTCGCCTGGGCGTTTTGGCTCATATCCCCAATCTCATCGAGAAAGAGGGTGCCTCCGTGGGCCAGTTCAAAACGGCCCTTCCTCTGGCTTACCGCGTCGGTAAAGGCGCCTTTTTCGTGACCGAAAAGTTCGCTTTCAATAAGGTTTTCCGGGATGGCGGCGCAGTTTACCTCTATAAAGGGCCCCTGAGAACGGGACGAAAGGTTATGAATGGCCCTGGCGGCCAGCTCTTTACCCGTCCCATTTTCCCCGGTGATGAGAATACGGGCATCGCTGGAAGCAGCCTGGGAAATCAGATCCCGTACCGCCTTCATCGCCTTGCTTTCCCCGTCAATTCCCAGATCCGTCCGTGTCCGCTGTTTAAGATCCTGATTCTCCAGCCTGAGTTTCTGCATGGTCAGGGCATTCCGGCATACGGCAAGCACCTTGTCCAGGGAGAGGGGCTTTTCCAGAAAGTCGAAGGCCCCCAGCTTAACCGCCCGTACCGCCATATCCACATTGGCGTGGCCCGAGATCATCACCACTTCGATATTTTCCCGGGCAGCACGTATCTTCTCCAGAGCCTCAAGACCTCCCATCCGGGGAAGCAGCACATCGAGAAACACGAGGCTTATCTTCTCATGCTCAAGGAATTCCATCCCTACGACCGCGTCCTCCGCGGTAAAAACCCGGTACTTTTCATCCTCCAAAATGGAGGCCAGGGAGCGGCGGATTCCCGCTTCATCATCAATTATAAGAATCCCCGCGTTCATAAGGCCCCCGCTTCCGCAGCCTGTACGTTTGAAAAAGACGCAACGGCCCCAATATCATCAATCGGCAGATCGATAAAGAAGGTCGTCCCTACTCCTTCGGCGCTGTTAAACCAAATGGCGCCTCCATGGTCATTTACGATCCGTTCTATGATGGGAAGCCCCAGCCCTGTCCCCGATTCCTTGGTAGTAAAATAGGGGGTAAATATCAGCGGCCCGTTTTCTTTGGAGATCCCCTTTCCCGTGTCCTTAATGGAAAGGCGGCAGAACCGGCTCTCCCGTTTCTTTACTATATCGGTACGGATCTCTATAGCTCCCTTGCCATCCATGGAATCGATCCCGTTGATAATTAAGTTGGTAAGTACCTGGGTCAGGCGGTGCTTGTCTATCTTAACTGAAATATCCTCTTCTATATGGGAAATATTAAAAACCACCTGGGGATGGGAACTCCCGTAGGGCACTGCCGCGTCTTCAACAGCCTCCCGTATCTTTGTCCAGGTCTGGGAAGGCTCCATGGGCTTGCTCAGGGTACGGAATTCATTGAGCAGGTTGGAAAGTCCCTCGGTTTCCTGAATGATCGCCATCATGGAGGACTCAAGAATCTCCGCGATACCGGCAGGCTCGTTGCGCCAGCGCCTGAGTACCCGTTCCGCGGAAAGCTGAATGGGAGTGAGGGGGTTTTTAATCTCGTGGGCAAGCTGTTGAGCCATGCTCTGCCAAATCGAAATTTTTTCCGCCTTGACCAGGGCCGCGCGGGATTTTTCCAGATCCTGTACCATGGAATTGAAGGAACGGATAAGAAGCCCCAATTCGTCCCCCCGGCGCGCGAGAATCTGTATCGAAAAATCACCTTCCGCCACCCGCCGGGTCGCTTCGGTCAGCTCTACAATGGGAGAGGTTACCCGCCGGGTAAAACTCATCGCTATGATCACCGTCATAAGGAGGGAAGGAAAGAAGAAGATCCCGTAATAGAATATCAAAAGCGGCTTGATATTCCCCCTGATGGTATTGATAACCCTGAAATGGGATTTCCCCGATTCAATAAGCCCCACCGCTTCATCAAAACCGGCGCCGAGACTGTAGCTTAACACCCTCATGGTTCCCTGACCGGAAAAAAGGATATACCGCAGATAACCTGAATCCCGGGGCATCTCTCTGGACACAAAACCCGGCTGGGGAGGAGGCGGAAGCCGCAAACGCTGTTCGGGAAGGCCGGCAAAGGCAAAACCTGTCCACACCCCTTCCCCGTCCTGCTTAAAGTCCTGTACCGCGGCAATTTCCGGGGGCAATTCCTGCCGCTCCTCAATTTTTTCGCCGTCTTTTACCATGGCGCGGTCAAAGTTCATGGTAAGCGCCATGCGCTCAAATTTTTCGGCATGAAGGGAATAGGCGTCCAGCGCAAAATTCTGAGCCGCGTCCATGGCGGCTTCCGCGTCAATGGTTCGCCAAAAACGCACCACCTCATTCACGCTGAGTATCGTAATCATCGTAACCGGAGCGGCCGCAAATACCACAATGGTGATAAAGTACGCAAGAAGCCGCGCCTTGAATTTACTCCCGATTCTGCGGGCCGCCATGTCCCGGAAGAGGCTGACTGAGGAAATGGCCAGAAACACAAGAAGGACCGCGGGAATGGTAAAGAAAACCAGAATGGACAGAGGCCCCGGTACGGAGCCATCCCGCAATACTTCGGAAAAGAACGTCCGGGAGAAGAGAAACGCCAGGAAACAGAGCAAAAGATAGATCAACACAAGACCGCGGACATTGATGATTGGATTTTTGGGATGAGTTCTTACAGTCTTCAAATAGTATCTCCCGGTTGTGCGCTCATGCTTCCTCGAATTTTGACTCAAAAAGCTTTGCCACCGCTTCTACCGCGGCGGCCTCGTCCTCACCCTCGGCTACGATTCGTATCTCTGAGCCGTATGAGGCGCCCAGGGTGATCACTCCCATGATGCTTTTGGCATTGATCCGGTCGCCGTTTTTTTCAAGAAAAATGGAAGATTTGATATTCTTGGTACATTGTACAATCAACGCCGCAGGCCGCGCGTGGATCCCGGCGCGGTTGGAAACAGTTACGGTTTTTTCGGTCATCCCTATCCCCTCTAGATTATATCGTCGGCGCCAAAATATACCGATCGGGCGGTATCGCTTTCCAGCCATTTGAGAATATTCCTGTTGAATTCCTCCGCCGCATTGTAACCCATCTTCTTGAGCCTTTCGTTCATGGCCGCGGTTTCTATGATGATGGGAATATTCCGCCCCGGCTTTACCGGAATTTCTACCTTGGGAATATTCACCCCCAGAATTTCCATGTAATTTTCTTCAGTCCCCAGACGGTCATAGATCTTGTTGTTATCCCACTCTTCCAATACTACCACAAGCTGAATCTCCTTCCTTTCCCGGATAGCCCCTACGCCGAAAAGGTGAGTTACGTTGATGATCCCCATCCCCCGGATCTCCATGTGGTGGCCGATGATCTTGTTGGCTCCGGTTCCCATGAGGCTATTGCCGTTTACACAGTGAATATCCACCACGTCATCCGCCACCAGACGGTGGCCGTGCTTGATCAGTTCCAGGGCCGTTTCACTCTTGCCAACCCCGGAATCCCCCAGCATGAGGATGCCCCAGCCGTAGACTTCCATGAGAACCCCGTGAATACTGTGCCGGGGAGCAAAAATCTCGCTGAGGATACGCATCAGGCGGCCTGTAAATTCGGTAGTAAAAAGATCGGTCTGCAGAATAGGTACCCGGGCCTGTTCGGCAATCTCAAAAAAGACATCATCGGGCGAAGCGTTATGGGTAAAGATACAGCAGGGAATGGGGTAACTGAACATCTGGCGGATATTATCCAGATTACCCTCCCTGATCATCTTTTTGAGGCACGCAAGCTCCCCTTTGCCGAATATCTGAATTCTGTCGTTTCCAAAAGAATCAAAGAACCCCATGATTGCAAGGCCCGGACGGTTAAGATCGGGAATATTGAGGGGATTCCCCAGCCCCTTTCTGCCTCCGATGCAGCGCAAATTGAGGGAATTATGCTCCTTAAGGTCAAGATCGATAAGATCCAGAATCGTGAATTTTCTGTCAGCCATGCCTCTCTCCGGTCAACAATAGTACAACACGCCCGCGGCAGCTTGTATATGCTTCATTCTAAGTGAAGGGAGACTATCTGGCAAGCACATAGGCGAAGAGGCGGGGAGAGCGGCCCTTGAGCGGTTCAGGGAGAGCCGGCCCTCCGAATTCATGTGTGTATCCTTTTTCCGGTATGATTTTTGTGTTTTCCCCTATGCTCGTGTATAAAAGAATACATGACGGGGATAAAGAACAGCGTAATAAACGTGGAGGATGAGAGGCCGCCTATGACGGTCAGGCCTATGGGTTGAATCATAATAGAAGATTTACCGGGGAAAAAGGTCATTGGTATCAATCCCAAAATCGTTGTCAGGGTAGTCATCAAAACCGGCCGCAGCCGGGATGTTCCCCCGTCAATACAGGCCTCTCGTACCGGAACGCCCCGGCCTACGAGAAGGTTTGTGTAGTCCACAAGGACTATGCCGTTGTTTACCACAATGCCTACCAGCATCACGAGCCCTACCAGGGTAAAGATGTTGACGGCCTGCCCCGACACAAGATACACGCCCACTACGCCTATCAGCATTAAAGGGATGGTACAAAGGTTGATGAGCGGGTCTTTAAATGACTCGTATTGACCGGCCATAACGCCGAATACGAGGAGGATCGCCAGCGTTATAATAAGGAGAAAAGCTCCGATGGTTTTTGTAATTTCACCCCATTGGCCTTTATACGACAGGCTTGTATTTTCCGGAAGAATGAAGCTGCTGTCAAGAATGGCCTTGATTTTATTTTCCACCTCATCGGCCCGGAATCCCTCGATTAATCTTCCGGTAATATGAATGGTTCTGGACTGGTTTTCCCGGCTTATGCTTACCGGGCCGGTGCCTTTTTCCAGAACGGCAAAATTGGAAAGGGGAATAAGTTTTCCGGTACTGGAAGACACAAAAATCCGCTGGAGGTCGGGCAGCTTCTCCCGGTCTTCTTTCCGTAATTCCAGCGTAACGGAATATTCATTTCCGTCATACCGGAACGTTGTAGGGGTAAGGCCGTTCATGGCGGCGGAAATCTCATTGGCAATTCCGCTGACCGAAAGCCCCAAATTATAGGCCCGCCTCCGGTCAATAACAAGCTCTACCTGGGGTAAGCCCTCGGTCATGTCAACGGAGACTTCGGTTAGTTCGCCCACTTCCGCCTTGAGAATGTCCGCTATCTCCTGCGCCGCATTGAGCCCAGCATCAATATCATCAATACTGAGAACAAGATCAATATCCGATCCTCCCGCCATCGTCCGGGCCGTGTCCTGCCCGAAACGTAACGCGGCGTTGGGAAAATCATCAAAATACGGGCGCAGTTTGTTCATCACCTGGTTTGACGTGTCCGCCCCCGGTTCATCCATATTGAGGCTGACGCTTAACTCCCCCCGGTTTGTATCGCTGCCGCCAAAGGCGTATCCCCCGGAACCGACGTTGACAATAATATTTTTTGCCCCCTTTATTTCGTCAATGGCAATTTCCTGAAGCTGCAGCATGACCGCCCTGGTATCTTCATATTTAGTCCCCTGGGGAAGTTCAACGCTGAGACTTACCGACTCCTCGTTCATGGGGGGCATCATGGTGACAGGCATTTTTGGAAGGCACAGGACAGATCCCAAAAAAGCGGCGATAATCAACACCACTACCGCAAGGCGGTGATTGACGGCAATAGAAAGCAGACGCCGGTATCCTTCGGTGATACGAGTGATTGTTCCCTCAATAACAGTGTCAATTTTAATGAGCGCCTTGTTTTTCAAGGGCTTCTGTATCCTGGTTTCCAGAGGTAAATATTTGCTGCTGAGAACAGGAACCAAAAAGACGGCGACAAAAAGGCTTGACGCGAGGGAAACGCCTACGGTAAAAATAAGGCCCTGGAACAGTTCCCCCATCATTTCCAGCCGGTTTTTGAAGAGAAATATCGGGACAAACGCGCAGAGGGTGGTCAGGGTGGAAGAAACAATTGAAGACATAACTTCCCCGGATCCCAAAACAGCCGCTATATCAGGTTTTGCGCCCCGTTCCCGGTATTTAAAAATATTCTCCAGAATGACAATGGAATTATCCACGATCATACCTATCCCCAAAACGAGACCGGCCATGGTAAGCATATTCAGGGTAATATCCAAAAGGTTCATGGCAAGGAATGTTACCAGAATGGAAAAGGGGATGGAAATGCCGATGATGACGGCGCTCTTGATATTACGCAAAAAAAGAAAAAGGATCGCCATTGCCAGCGCCGCGCCCATGAGGGCGGAGTTTACCAATTCGTTGATCATATCCCTGATCTGTGTGGTATTGTCCTCGGTTATCTCAAGGCTTATATCCTGAGGTAAGGATCTTTTTATTTCCTCAAGTTTTTCGTATACTTTGCCGGCCACCGCAACAGAATTGGTACCGCTCTGTTTGGTAATTCCCACATACACGCCGCTTTCGCCGTTGATATACACCGTTGAGGTTTCATCGGGATAACCCAGGGCAACATCAGCTATATCCAAAAGCCTGATGTCCGAGCCGTTTCGCTTCGCGATAACCGTTTCGGCGATATCCGCGAGGGTTTTATACTCGCCGGTAGTTACCACGCTGTAATTTTTTGAACCTTCGGCAATGGAGCCGGCCCCCAGCTCAATATTTTGCGCGGCAAGGATTCCGGCGATGCCGGTGATGGTAAGGCCGTAAGCCTCAAGGCAGTTCTGCGCTATTTCCACCCGGACCAACTGTTCCCTGCCCCCCATTACATTAGTTGAAGCTACACCGTCAACCTGTTCAAGCCGGTTCTGAATGGTATTTACCGCGATTGCGCGGAGTTCATTTTGGGTCCGGTTTCCCTTTACCGCGATGCGGAGTATGGGCATGGAGTTGGGATCGAAGCGCATAATGGAAGGAGAACCCGCTTCATTGGGAAGCTGCCGCCGGGCCAGGTCAATACGATCCCGGATATCGTTAATTTTGGTGTCAAGATTGGTTCCATAATTAAATTCCAGCATGATCATACTGGACCATTCGCTGGAACTGGAGGTCATTTCGGTTAATCCGTTCAGGTTTACAAGCTGCGCTTCCAGAACTTTGGTCACGGATTTTTCAACAGTTTCGGGTCCCGCGCCGCTGTAGGAAGTCTCAACCGCCAGCATCGGCATATCTGTTTCGGGAAACATATCAATGGCAATATCGGAAGCAAGGTACAGGGCTACGATTGCTATAAGGCCGAATACCACAATCCCCAGAACCGGCCTCTTGACTATATGCCGTACAATACTCATGGATTACGCTCCTTTTACCGGCTTCCGATTACCCGCACCGCGGCACCGTCGGACAGAAACTGTTGTCCCTGAATTACCACCGCTTCCCCGGAAACAAGGCCGCTTTTTATCTCTACTTCCCCGTCTACGCTTACCCCGGCCTCTATTTTCTTCATGCTTACCCGCGCTGTTTCTTCCGGCATAGCGCCGCCCGGTTCATTGCCGCCTTGTACTGAACCGTTTGATACCACATACACTATTTTGGCTCCCCGGTTTTCAACTATCGCGTCTTCGGGGATGGATAGTACCTGTTCATAAGTCCGGGTATTGAGCTTGATCCGCGCAAACATTCCCGGATTGATACGTGGGTCTTCATGAATAAAACGCAAGATGATTTGTTTTGTCCGGGAAACCGGATCCACTATCGGAGAAAGACGGATTACTTCCGCCGCAAAAACTTCTCCGGGGAAAGCCTCCAGGGATATGTCCGCCCGCAGTCCCGCGCGAAGCTGTCCCACTTCCCGTTCGGGAATGGCGGCCTCTACTTCCGTGGAACCCGATGCCACCAGGGTCAACAAGGTAACACCGGTAGAAACCGTGGAGCCTATGGTAAGAGGGTTGGAGACGACCGTTCCGGAAATGGGCGCATAGACGGGGCTTAACGAGTAATCCGCGCCGGGACGGGAAGGATCGACTTCCGCCACCAGCGCGCCTTTTTGTACCGGGGAACCAAGGCCGACCTTCATGGAAACCAGTTTACCCGCGGCATCGGGCACTACCGCTACCTGCTTCTCGCTGACGATGTTGCCGTTTACCTCGATGTAGGCCTGGAGGGTCCGCAGTTCCGCGTAAGACACGCGAACCGCGAATACCGTATTCCGCTCTTGCGTTTGCCGGCTCCCCGGTCTGCCTCCCATATCCGGCCCTTCCGGCTCCGGTACGGCTGTGCTGCCGTTCACCAGTTTTTGGGGAATAAAAACAAGGCCCGCCGCAAGGGCCGCCACGAGTATGAACAGTATCAATTTTTTCTTCGATTTTTTCACGATGCCTCCACATAAAACCTAAAAGGTAAACGCGATATTCAATTCTTTTTCCAGATCCAATACCGCCGCGATGAGATTGTAGTATTCCTGTTGAACCTGATATTTTGCCCGCGATAAACTGTCCCCGGCGTTACGCAGGCTCTGGTAATCCGCGGCTCCCTGCCGGTAGGCTTCTTCGTACATCGCGTAGGTACTTTCCGCCAATTCCACATTCAGGGCGAGCGCTTCTATCGTTTCCGTGGTTTGGTTTATCGTTCTTTCGTACTGCCTGATACGGTCTTCCCGGTTTCGCAGCGATTCGGCCAGTTGTAAGCGGGAAGATTGAATACTGTCATTAAACGTATCCAACTGTGTCTTTGCCGCAGACCAGGGCAGGAAATTGTCTATCTTTATCCCTAAACTGATGGAAAAAGAACCGCTGTCATTCCAGGATTCATTACGGTAAATGGGATTGGCATCCCAGGAAAACCGCAGACTCGGAATGTATGCTTCGTGCCATGCCGCTTTCCGCCGGGCTTCCAGGGCTTTTATCTCCTGCCGTAGCGCCGCCGTTTTAAGGGAAGACCCCCGGGCTTCTTCACCGGTAACAACGGCACCTGGATATTCGAGACTACCCTGTAAGGCTAATACGGTTTCCTGTTCAATCCCCAATACCGCCTTAAAGGAATCCAGGGCATTGGCGTACAGGGTTTCGGCGTTTCGAACTTGAGGCCGCCGGTTTTCCAGATCCACCCGCGCCGATAGTTCATCCAGCCGGGAAGCCTGCCCGACTCCGGCAAGGGCGCTGCTTTCCTCATACCGGGCCTGAGCGCTTTCCAGACTTTGAGAGGCCAGTTTAATATTGGCCTGTAACAGTAAAATTTGATAGAAAAGTTTCCGTACCTGTAATTCCAATTCCTGCCCGGCCGTTTTGTGGCTTAAAAGACCCGCCTCATAGTCCGCACGGGCCTTCTTTATGTTTTCTATTACCGCGGTAGAAAGGCTCACCGACGCCGACAGGGAAACTTCCGGAGTCCATCCGTTTTGTTCCGGGGATACCGCTCCTGTAACCGAACTGGGACGGCTTAGCTCCGCGGAGGCGTTTACGGAAGGCAGCAGACTGTTCCAGGAACGGTTGCCGGCTCTCTTTTTCCCCGCAGTTTCCAGGGCGCTCCGCTCCAGGCCGGGATTTTTTTCCAGCGCAATCGCAACCGCCTCATCAACCGTCAGGGTTTTCCGGGGCAGGATGTTTTGGCCCCAGGCTTCGGCAAAACAAAAGATAAGGCTTATACAAAGCAGAGTGTTTCTCTTCATACACAGAAAATATATAGTTCATAAGGAGGAAGCCATTAACAAGTGATAAATAAGTTATAACTTTTTGTTATATTTGTCTTTTTGTCTTGAGCATGACTCATGGTTCCGTCTATACTTGTTTTAATTGGATACGTATGCAAGGGAAAATCCTTATTATCGAAGATGTAAAAGAGCTGGCCGAACTCATGGCCCTCTACCTGGCGAGGGAAGGATTCGAAATCCGCGCGGTGAAAAGCGCCGAAGACGGATTTGAGATCCTGGAGGCATGGAAACCGGAGCTTATCATTCTGGACATTAACCTTCCCGGCATGGACGGCTTTGAATTCCTCCAGAAAATCCGTCCCGGCAATAGAAGCCCGGTACTCATTGTTTCCGCCCGCGACAGCGACGAAGACCTCATAAGGGGCCTGAGCGGAGGGGCCGATGAATTCGTAACCAAGCCGTTCTCCCCCAATGTATTGGCCGCCAGGGTCAGGGCGCTCTTCCGCCGGGTCCGGGACTACGAGGAAAAAGAGCCCAGGCGCGTTCTCCGTTTTGGCCCCTTTGTCCTTGACTATGACGCCTGTATACTTAAAAAAAGCGAGGCGCGCATTTCCCTGTCCAATAAAGAATACGCCTGTCTTGCATATCTTTTGGAACACCCGGGGAAAACGCTTAACCCCGAAACCATCTATGCCGGTGTCTGGAATAATCCCTACGGCGATCTTACCACCGTAGCCGTTTATATACAGCGGCTGCGGAAAAAAATAGAAGAGGATCCGGCCAATCCCCGTTATATCAAAACGGTGTTTGGCATGGGTTATTGTTTTAGTCTGCCGGAGGATTGATAAGCCCATGAAAATTCAAACCCAGTTTCATCTTTTAATAACCGGTATTATCATTGTTCCTGTCTTGTCTATTTTATCACAGATACTATTTTTCAATTTTTGGGAAAGAAATGAACAGGCTGAAATTCCGGTCTATGATGACACCGTGCTTGGAGAATATATCAGCCGCCAGGATTGGGAAACCATATCCCGCTTTATCGCCAGGAGCAATGCGGATTTTGCCGTTTTTGGCAATGATTTCCTGGCGCTCTATTCCACTATTTCGGACTTCAAAACCGGCGCTGTTACAACAACAGAAGCAATATTTTCGCTCCTGGCGGCAAAAAACGGGCGGTATGGATATACTTTTGAATCTCCCGGCTGGCTGGAAGGAAAAGAGTATATTCTTATCCGCCATGATTTACAGGACAGGCCCCGGCCCCCCCTGTTCCCCATGGTGAGCGCCATACTGCTTTTCACCGCGCTCATGATATTCGCAATCTCCATGTCCCTGTTTATTGCCCGGTCTATTACAAAATCGGTATTGGTTCTTGATGACGCCACCAAACGGATTGCCGCGGGGGATTTGGATTTAACGGTGGATGTACGGGGAAGCAATGAAATTACCTCCCTGACCAGTTCTTTAAATAAAATGCGTTCCACCCTTAAAGAAGAGGAAAACCGCCGTTACCGTTTTATTATGGGTGTTACTCATGATCTCAAGACTCCGCTGTCCCTGATTAGAGGTTATACCGAGGCGCTTAAAGACGGGGTTGCCGGCGATCCGGTTTCCCGCATTAACTCCATGAATATTATCATTGCAAGGACGGATCAGCTTGAGGGCATGATAAACGATCTGCTTGAATTTGTGCGGATGGACACCGGAGAATGGAGGAACCGCCTGAAAAAAGTCAACCTTGGCGAATTCCTGAAAAGTTTTTCTAAACGTATCAGTATGGACGCGGAATTATTCCATCACCATACGGCGATAGATATAACACTGCCCCCTTCCCTCTTTGTTCCCCTTGATGAACGCCTTACGGTCCGGGCGCTTGAAAATCTGGTCAACAACGCCATCCGCTATACCCCCGCCGGAACAACGGTACGGCTTGGCGCGGCATTGGCTGGAAACACCGTCCGCATAACGATAAGCGATAACGGTCCCGGCATAAATAAAGATGATCTGCCCCATGTCTTTGAGGCGTTTTACCGGGGCAGTTCATCCCGCCAGGAAGAAGGCATGGGTCTGGGCTTATCAATCGTAAAATGGGTTATTGCTTCCCACGGCTGGTCAATAGCGGTTGCCTCAGAACAAAAGAGCAATGATACCGCCGCTGCAACCTGTTTTACGATCACCATTCCGGTGATATTTTGAATAGTTTATCGGTCTTCCCAAAGGTTGCCCCCAGCCTGCCGTCAGGGTTTCCCCTCCAGGAGTTTAAGGGAAAACAACAGGTACCACTGGTTGTCGCTGTCCTCGATGTTGAAGCCCCCAATGTCCTTGATCCGGTCCAGGCGGTACATAAGGGTGCTGCGGTGTATTTGCAGCTCTATCGAGGT
>JAISCR010000074.1 GCA_031265435.1 Treponema sp. | reverse complement strand
CTTCCAGACCAGCCACGCGGCGACTATGGCTGCAATTGTTAACGCCGTCGACCAAAACGAAGCGGTACGGGCTTTGGGTATTGACGCTTTCCAGGAAGAAGGAGCGCCCAACGTTATTTATTTGGGCGCTCCCGGAACGTCTATCACGGCCGTTTTGACCGTTACCGGAGGCGACTCCCAGGCAACCTTTGCTTCCGCTGCTGATACTTCCAGTAAATTTGTCGGCATTGCCAAGCGCAGTGACGCGCTGAGCTTCAAGGACGGCGTTGGTTTCTATCCTCCGTCCATGCCGGTCGGCGTGTTGGTGGAAGGCCGTATAGCGATCAGGCTTGCTGATGCAGCGGTCCCCGGGGACAAGAAATCAGCTTACATTATCCTGGACGGGCCCGAAGCAGGGAAATTCACTGATGATGATTCCGGGAATTACGACTCAGGTTGTATTTTCCGGAGCGGCAGGATCGATGAAGATTTGGCTTTCGTCGAAGTACACGGAATAAAGTAAGGAGAAAAGGAACATGGCTGTTTCAACGAAGATACAAAATACCGCCAGCCGGCTTGACGCCGCCGAATCCGCCTTATTCGCCCGGCAGCTTGAAGTTGTGGCCGCGAGGACCTACAACATCAAGACGCCTACCTATAAGGCGCTCCAGATAATCCCCGTCAAGAATGATATCCACCCCGGCGCCTCGGAGTATACCTACCGCCGGTTCAGCGATGCGGGTGATGCGAAGATTATAGCGGACGATGCTGATGATCTGCCCCGGGTGGATATCAGGGGCGAAGAAATAACCACTAAACTCCGGAATATCGGGGATTCATTCGCCTATAATATCCAGGAAATCCGCGCCGCGCAGCTTGCCCGCCTTGCCCTGGATCACCTCCGCGCCCAGGCTGCTATCCACAAAATAGACAAGAGGATCAACCATACCGCCCTGTTCGGCTCGCCCGAACATGAAATGGAGGGACTTTTCAATTTTCCCGGTATCACCGAAACCGTTATCCCCGCCGATGGAGCCGGAGGGTCGCGGTCCTGGAAAACAAAATCTGTCGAGCAGATTATCCGGGATATCAACATTATCCTTGATTCTGTGGTTATCCCCACTGACGGGGAGGAGCAGCCCGATACGCTGCTTTTACCGCTGTCGGCAATCCGGGAACTTAAAAACAGGCGGCTTGGAGATAACGATATCACCCTCTTGAAGTATGTCCGGGACAACTATCCGGAGCTTACCACCATCACCTATTTGAACGAGTTAAAAAACGCCGGCAGGGACGGCGGCACCAGGGCGATGGTAGGCAAATTTGACGACGGGCATCTGGAAATCAAAATGCCGGTTTATGCGCAGTTTGAAGCTCCGGAACGGCGGGGCTTTACATACCGGGTGGACTGCACCAGCCGTATGTCCGGCCTCATCGTCTATTATCCCATGGCGTTCGGCTACGCTGACGGGATTTAATCCGCAGGGCCCCTCTTTGTAAGAGGGGTAATCATAATTCAAGGGGATGGAAATGTTAATTAAATATACGCCTAAAACCAAACACATCAAATGTGTTCCGCTTGTTACAACCGACAACGGTATCAAACTGACCCGCTCCCAGGTGGAACTCAGCCCGGGAATCAATGAGGTTTCCGAAGATGAGTGGGCGGTTATGAAAACCATACTGGTAGATGACAGTGAAATTACTGTTGTTAAAACCGAGGTAAAATCTTCCGCCGAAAAGCCGAAACACATCCGGGCCTTGAGGGATGTATCCCCCGCCCATGCGTTGGGAATCGTGAAGAATTGTTCCAGCGGCAAAACTCTTAAAAAATGGTACCGAACCGAGACCCGGGAGTTCGTTCTGCTGGCCATACTAAAACAGCTTAAAAAGCTGAACATCGATCCGTTTGAAAATACGGATGATGAGCCGGTCCTGGATAAAGTCGATACCGGTGAAGATGACAAGGACCCTGATCCCGATGACGGCAAAGAGGATAACGGGAAAATCTTGGACAAGATGACCAAGGAAGAACTGCTGGCCTTTGCCAAGGAAAAAGGTATCACTGTTGCCGGCAACAAGGACGAAATTCTCACCGCCCTTAAAGCGGTTGTTGCTAATGAAGGGGGGGCGCAGTAATCATGGCGCTCAGCCCTGAACAGGTTATTGCTACCATCTGCCCTGAATTATCCGGCAGCCCATCCTTTCCGGTTTACTGGGAGATGGCTGTTCAATACATCAGAGCGAACTATGTTCAGGGATTTTTCCGGTCTCTTTATAATATGGCATCGGCATACCTGTGCTGCCATTACTTTTCACTTATGGGAGACAGCAGGGGCGGAGGTGGATCAAATAATCCGTATGCGGGTATGCCTGTCTCCGGAATGTCTGAAAACGGCCAGAGCATCACCTTTGCCGCAGCCGCCGCGGCGTCCGGAGATGAAAACAGCTTCAGCAGTACAAAATACGGCGTTATGTTTTTGCAGCTCGAAAAACGTTTTAAGAAATCAATCCCTCGGATGGGGGTTAATACTGCGGGATTATACGGAGTGTAGTATGAAATATACGGCAAAAATCAGCCAGTCCCAGCTTGCGGGCGGGGTGAAAATTGAACCCAGGGGGGGCGATTTAACCGAAAAGCAGGCGGAGAAGATCATGGCCGACCCATGGGGGAAGGAATTGATTAAGATGGGGCTTTTGCAGATCGCGGGCGTAAAGGCTCCCGATAATCCTTCATCCAATAACGAAAAGGAAAAGGCGTAGGAAGGTAAATAGACGTGGCCAAGTACACCGCCATCCAGGACAAAGACTTGGGGCTTGGAGAGATCAGAAAGAACATCGCCGCTTTGTCCAAGAGGGCTGTTAAGGTTGGAATTGTAGAAAGTGAAGGGAAAAAGAATGAGAAAAAGAGGGTCCGTGTAATAGGGAAAAACGGGAAACCTCTAAAAAATAGGAAGGCAGTTGAATCTACTGAAACCCCGACGATCGCAGAGGTGGCTGCCTGGAATGAATACGGAGTACCGGACAGGATTCCGCGCCGGTCCTTTATCCGAGGATGGACTGATAACAAGGCGGAACACATAAAAGCGACCACGGATGCGATATTCAAAAAAGTTGCAGACGGGAAGTGGGATGCAGACGATGCAGTTAAACGGCTGGGAGAATTCGCCCAGGACGGCATCAAGAGTTTTATTAGGACAGGCGATTTTAGGCCTAATGCTGATAGAACAATAGAGCGGAAAAAGAGCAGCAAGCCCCTGATCGACACCGGGACCATGCGGAACTCTGTCCGGTACGAGGTAGTCAGGAAATGAGCCTTTTTGGATCAGTGCAAGTAATACAACGGTCCTTCAGTCCCGGCAGACGGGAAAAGGGGTCTTGGATACCAGGTGAACTCACAGACGCCCTGTTTAAGGGCACCGTAAACAATTCGCCGGGAAAGGTGTTGGAACTGCTGCCGGAAGGGAAGCGGAGCGACGATACCATTTCAGTGTTCGCTCCTATCAATTTGAATTTTACCCCAGCGGATTCTAAACAACAACGCGATGGGGATTTGATTATATGGGAAGGCCGGGAATATGAAGTACAGATAGCCAGAAAGTGCAATTCCCACCCGGTGAAGATGATGCACCATTGGGAGCTGCTGGCGATCAGAAAGAAGGAAGGGGAGCGTTGATAGAAGAACGGCAGTACATCAAAGACGCAATCTATGATTGGGTGGCCGCCGTTCTGAAAGAGGAGGGAAGGGCCGATCCGGTGGTATGGGATAACGACGGCGGGCCCCGTCCGGAGGCGCCGTTTATATCCCTGGCCTTCACCGGGACCGTGACCCCGGGTTTTCCGAATTACGGCATGGTCGAGCTGGACCCGGAGCATCCTGACGGGGTGCAGCCGATATCCCGGCCCGTGCGCCGGTCTTTGACTATGTATGCGTTTGGAGAGCGGGCTATGGATCTCTTAGAGACCGTAAAAGCATCCATCGATAAGGACGCATACATTACCATGCTGGCACAAAAAGGCCTGGTGATTCCTTACGCCCTTGAGGTTACGGAAAACCCGGCGCAGTACAGCGGTTCTCCGGAGGAAGCCGCGCTCTTTGATTTCTTTGCCACCTATACCAGGGTAACGACCGACACCCCGGGATATATAGAGACGGTGGATATTATCCCCGAAGGGCTCCCCATGGGAGAGATTACGAACAGGGCCGAGGAGGAAAACCTAGATGGCTGATCTTATCGAAAAAATTGTC
>JAISCR010000068.1 GCA_031265435.1 Treponema sp. | reverse complement strand
ACATGAGGCAGCCGATAAGGGGAGCGGCCGCCGGAATGAGGACGAGGCTCAGGGTGAACACCACCACGGGGAAGGCGATCCGCTCGGTCTTGGAAACCGGCCGGAGCTGCCGCATCTTGATAAGCCGCTCCTTCTTCGTGGTCAGGGCCCGCATGTTGGGCGGCTGGATCATGGGCACCAGGGCCAGGTAGGAATAGGCCGCCACCGCCACCGTTGCCAGGAGGTGGGGGGCCAGTTTTGCGGCGACATAGATGGTGGTGGGGCCGTCGGCGCCGCCGATGATGGCTACCCCGCAGGCTTCTTTCATGTTAAAGGCCACCCCCGGCAGGAAGTTGGCGACGCTGATGAAGAGCAGGGTGGCGAACACCCCGAACTGGGCCGCCGCCCCCAGAAGGGCGGTCTTGGGGTTGGCGATGAGGGGGCCGAAGTCTGTCATGGCGCCGATACCGACAAAGATGAGAAGAGGGAAGAATTCATTCCCCACCCCGGCGTTGTAGATAAGATTGAGGAAGCCCTGATGCTCAAAGAGATGCAGCTCTTCGTTCCAGATGCCCGGATCTCCCATCCCGGCGCCGGGAATATTCACAAAGATAATGCCGAATCCGATGGGCACGAGGAGTATGGGTTCAAAGCCCTTGGCCGCGCCGAGGTATACCACCACAAAGCCCACGATAACCATGAGGAGTTCCTGCCAGCCCAGGATAGTGATGGGCTGTCCCGCGGGGGTTATGCCTTCGGCTGCGTTATTGATAAAGGCGTAGATACCGGTGGTCCGGGCAATGTTTTTAATGAAACTGAGGAAATCCACATGGGGAAGATCCCTGCTGTTGGGGATAATACCGTCCAGATTTCTGAAAGAAGGAAGCTCCTCAATGGAAGCGGTCTGCGCCGCAACCCGGGGCGCGAAGGAAGCGCTGAACGCGGAAAACACAAAGGCGGCAATGAGCAGGATCATGCACCCTTTCACCACCCAGATAGGATCAACTTTTCTATTCAACATATCATTCCCCTTAGTTTATTTCCGCGATGGGCTGCTGGGATGCGACCTGGGTTCCCGTGGGAACCAGGAAGTGAACCGAACCTGCCACGGTGGCTTTGATTTCCAGTTCCATTTTCATGGACTCGATGATGATGATGGTATCCCCCGGAACGGCCTGCGCCCCTTCGTTCACCGCATAGCGGAGAACCGTTCCCGCCACCGGAGCGGGAATCACCGTGCCGCCCGTTGAGGGAGCGGAGACGGAACCCGCCTGCGCGGGGGAGGCGGGGACTTCCGCGGCAGGGGCGGGGACCGGAGCGGCCCCGGGGACGCCTCCGATTTCCGCTACGGGCTGCTGGGCCGCCACCTGGGTTCCGGCGGCAGCCAGGAAGTGGATCTTCCCGGAATCGGTAGCCTTGATTTCGAGTTCCATCTTCATGGACTCGATGATGAGCACCGTATCGCCGGGCTTGACTTCCGTTCCCTCGCCGACGCTGTAACGGAGCACGGTTCCGGCAACCGGCGCGGGGATAACCACGCTGCCGACACCCGGCGCCGCGGAAGCCGGGCTTCCACCGGGGGAAGAACCCGCCTGCGAGGGGGCCGGCGCGACCGCCACGGTTCCCGCCGGGGCAACCACCACATTGTAGTTGGCGCCGTTGACGTTCACCGTATAGCGGGCCGCCTGGCCGGGCGCGGCCGGGGCAGCTTCGGCCTCAGGCTTGAAGACCACCGGCCCTTCGGCGCGTTTTTTGAAGAAATTCGGCGCCACTTTGGGGAACATCGCCAGGGTAAGCACGTCTTCCACGCTGACCGTATCGGTTCCCAGAAGTTTTTTCGCCTCGTCTTCCAGTTTACTGTATTCGGGAGGAATATCATCCGCCGGACGGTGGGTGATTTCCTGTTCCATTTTGAGGGCCTCCAGAGCCTTTTTTACCACTTCGGTGTTTTTGGGGGCCGGACAGGCGCCGTATTTACCCGCCATGAGATCCTGGAATTCCCCGGAAAGCCGGTTGTAGCGGCCAAAGAGGACGTTAAACACCGCCTGGGTACCCACAATCTGGCTGGTGGGAGTTACCAGGGGCGGATACCCCGCGTCCTTCTGGACAACGGCGATCTCCTTGAGCACGGCGTCGATCTTGTCGGAAGCGCCCTGCTCCTTGAGCTGGCTTTCCAGGTTGGAGAGCATGCCTCCGGGTACCTGGGAAACGAGAATCCGGGTATCCGCTCCGAGGAAGCTGGATTCAAATTTCTTGTAGTTCTTCCGTATCTCCCGGAAGTAGGCGGCAATTTCCAGGAGCAGGTTGGTATCAAGGCCCGTATCATATTCGGTACCCTTGAAGATCTCCACCATGGTTTCGGTGGGGCTGTGGCTGGTACCCATGGCAAGGGAAGAAATAACCGTATCGAGGATCTCGGCCCCGGCTTCGGCGGCCTTGGTCAGGGTGGCAACGCTCATGCCCGTGGTGGAGTGGGAGTGAATTTCGATGGGAAGGTCGGTAACCTTTTTGATGGCCTTAACCAGATCGTAGGCCACATAGGGCTTGAGGAGGCCGGACATATCCTTGATGGCGATGGAATCCGCGCCGATATCGGCGTACTGTTTGGCAAGTTCCGCGTATTTTTCGATGGTGTGAAAGGGAGTAACGGCGTAGGAAATGGCGGCCTGAATGTGCTTGCCTGTCTTCTTCGCCGCGGCGGTGGCTGCCTGGAAATTCCGGGGATCGTTTACCGCGTCGAAGATACGGAATACATCAACACCGTCTTTGGCGGCGTATTCGACAAATTTGGCGACCACGTCATCGGCATAATGCCGGTAACCGAGAAGATTCTGCCCGCGGAGGAGCATCATGATCTTTGTATTGGGCAGGGCGGCTTTCAGTTTTTTGAGCCTCTCCCAGGGATCCTCATTGAGAAAGCGGATACAGGAGTCAAACGTGGCCCCTCCCCAGGCTTCCAGGGCAAAAAATCCCGCTTTATCGAGTTTTTCACAGACCGGCAGCATATCGGCGGTGACCATACGGGTGGCGAACAGGGACTGATGGGCATCCCGGAGTACCAAATCGGTAAGTTTAACTTTAGGCATCATTTTCCTCTTTTATTGATTCTTCTTGCGGTATTCATCCACCGCAGCGCTGATGGCGGCGGTAACCGCCCCGTTATTGGCAGACCCGGAAGGCGCGACGGCCTGTGCGGGGGTTCCGCTGTCTTTATCTGTACCGATGGCCTGAATCAACCTGCCTATGAGGGTAACGCAGATAATGAGAATAAGAAGGAATCCGAAAACGATCCCCATGCCGAGCAGGGTTAAAACACCACTTTGGCCGAGCATCTCGACTATGGTCATAGAACCTCCAAGAGATAAAATTATGGTTAATAATATCGAAAAAAGCGGAAGCCTTGCAAGGGGACTATAAAATCCCTCCGGAAAGCCTTATTCTTAATTCGCCGGGGAGAACATGTCCTTTCCTACACCACAGATCGGGCATACCCAGCCATCGGGAATGTCTTCAAAGGGAGTACCGGGCTTTATTCCGCCGTCAGGATCGCCTGAGGCAGGGTCGTAGATATAACCGCACGCGTTGCAAACATATTTCTTCATGATAAACTCCTTCAATTCCATTGAGATATTTATAAGTTTCGTATATACTGGAACCGCTTTTCAAGGAAAAATAGTGATTTTTCAAAATTCCGGGAGGGAACATGGATGCTCGGCTGATCGGCGACATTTTGACTGTATGCAGGCGTATGGATGCAAAGGGCCTGGTGAATGCCTTTGAAGGCAACATTTCGGCGCTGCAGGACGGTTTCATCTATATAACTCCCTCGGGTAAAAACAAGGCCTTTCTCGATGAAGGCATGATCGCCATCCTGGAAGAGCACAGCCTCAAACAGGCGGGAGGGAAATTTCCCCCTTCATCGGAACTGTTGCTGCATACCCAGTCATACAAGGCCAGGGCCGATGTTAAGGCGGTGATTCACTGTCACGCGCCGTACCTGACGGCCTTTGCCCTGAACCGCAGGCCTGTGGAAAGCAGGGCATATCCGGAGATGATGCATGTCTTCAAAAAAATCCCGGTGGCTTCTTACGGCAGGCCGGGAACTGTGGATATTTTTACCGGAGCCGCGGAACTTGTCGAAAAGCATAATGCGATTCTCCTTGCCAATCACGGAGTGCTGGTACTCGGCAAAGACATCTACGACGCGATGAACAGAATTGAAGCCTGCGAATCTATCGCGCGGGTTCTGTTTCTGGCCGAAAGTATCGGAAAACCCGTAGACCTGAGCGAAGAGGAGTGCGCATATCTTTTGGCAAAGTAAAACTACATCAGACTTGAGTATTCGGCTTCGTAGCGTTTTAGCTGGGGATTGTTGGGATCCAGGGCGAGGGCCTGCCTGAGATAGTAGACAGCCCGGCGTCCGTCCCGGCGGCGGTGGTAGATATCGAACATGGAGATGATCGAATCAAGGTTCCGGGGATCCTCAAAGAGGCTGGAACGGAGATCGTTCATCACCGCATCTTCGCCGGTTCTGATACGGCTGCGCAGGTAGTAGTAGCGGCTCTTTACCGGGCCGCCCGGCGCCTGGTTAAGCCGGCTTTCGATCATCCTTCCCGCTTCGTCAATGCGGCCTGTATCAATAAGCGCGGAAAAATAGGAAACGGCTCCTTCATCATTGGCAGGATTTCTCTCGTAGAGTTCCCGCGCAAAGTTGAGAGAGCGGGCATTGTTTCCCAGGCCTTTTTCCACGGTATATGCATTGATAAGATCCTGGGAGGAACGGCGTTCGTCGAGAAGCCGGTTCAGCCAGGGAAGCGCTTCCCGCCAGGCCTGCTGCCGGATTGCGTCCTGAAGGGCCAGATCCAGCACAACCGGTGAAGGATCGGGAGCTTCCAGGAGGCCCCGGAGAAGCTGCCGCCCTTCATCCTGATCCTCCGGGCGGCTTGATTCCATGAGGAGCCGGGCCGTATAAACGGAAACCTCGTCGTCCCGTACCCCGGAACGGAGTATGGAACGCAGATAGTTGAGGGCCGCGTCCCGGTTGCGCAGCCCTTCCGCCTGAACCCGCGCCCGCAGGAAAAGATAGAGTCTGTCATTGGGATTGATTCCCTGGTAGAGATCCAGAGGAACCTGGGCCTGGAGAAACTGGCTCTGTTCAACCAGTACCCGCGCCCTCATCAGAATGAATTCGGCGTCCCTGCTGTCCTTTTGGAGGATCTCCGCAATGGCCGGATCGGCGCGTGCCCAGTCCCCGATCTGGTAGTAGGTAAGGGCAAGCTGTCTCTTTATGGAATGATAGTCGGGATAACGGATCACAAGGTCGGAAAGGAGCCGCACGGTTTCCTGGTTTTGGCCTACCGTGAGCATTATCCGGGCAAGGCCCAGGGCGGCGGGGTAGCACTCCCGGGATAAGTCATAGCAGCGGGTAAAGGCTGCCACGGCCTCGTTGAGCCGTCCTGTTCTCTCGTATACGATGCCGATGAAGAGGGCCGCCAGCACAGAATTACTGTTCATGGCGCTTGCCTTCCGGAGATCCGGCAGGGCGGTGAGGAGCTTGTCGCCGGTTTCCCGGTAGAGAGAGAGGAAGGGCAGCACATATTCAAGATAGTCCCCTGATTCGGGGGAAGGAGGCGTATAATTTCCCCGTTCGGCTTCCCGGATAATTCTTGAATAGGCATGATTGGAGGGAAAATCGGGATTGGGAAGCTGGGTCTGGAGGTCGGGGTAAATCGTCCTGATAAGGGTTACATTGATGCCGTTCATGACCCGGCCGAATTCGGTTCCGCCCAGATCCCGGCCGCGGATAAGATCCAGAGCCCGGAGCAAATTTGAAGGGATTCCTGATTCGGTGAGGCTCCGCAGTTCTTCGACAACGCCTCCCGTTGAGGCCGCCGGCTGGGAATTTACGGTATTTGAAGGACCGGGATCCGGCTTCCGCGCTGCCGGCTTGGTTCCGCAGGAAAGAATGAGCAGGCTAAAAAAAAGTGCGGGCCAGAGCAGGCTCCCGGCTCTAGGATGCATGGATAAGGCATACCCTCCCAAAGACCTCCTTCACTTCTTCATCTCTCCGTTTTCTTTATTCGTCCCCAGAGAGACGAGTATCAGGGTAAGCCCCGCCAGTACGACAAGCAGAGACCACCAACGAATAATGAACTGGGTAAAGGAAAAAGGAACCACATCCAGGGAAAAGATCATCAGTACCGAACCGAGGATGAGAAAGACGATTGAAGGCACCACATATCTGGAACGGAGGGTTCCGTAACGGCGCCAGCCCGCGGGGAAAAGAGCAAGACCCGAGAACACGGAGACCAGGGGCCAGGATTTGGAAAAGGGAATAGGAAGCATCCCCAGCGCGGCCAGGAAAAGGAAGAGTCCTATCTGGAGAAAAAAGGCCGCAAAGAAGAGGTAGAGGGAACGTTTCTTGAGCCGGATGGCAAAAAAAGCCAAAAGCAGCCCCAGAACAATAAAAATAAAGGATGTCATCACGGAAATCCGGGAAATATTGGTGAGCGTTACAATAAGAAAGACAGTTCCCAGAAACATGAGCAAAAGGCCGATAATAAAAAAAAGCTGTGCTGCGGTACGGCGGGAAACTATATGATGCATATTATAAGTATATCGACAAAAAGCTTTCTTGCCAATGAGGTTTCATCGTGTTAAGATTGGAAGATATGGGACCGGGGAAGCGATTTTTGTATTTTTCTCTGCTTTGTATAAGTTTTTTTATTGTCTTTGCGGGCTGCCGGCCGGCGGAAAGACCGGGCAGGAACAAAGCCGGCGTTTCGGCACATCCTTACTATCTGGAAGTATCCTCCGGGCAGGGGGAAGTTTTTGAGGATCTGTTCAGACTCCTTTCGGAAAAGGACGGAGTTGGGGAAGATGTATTTGTCATTGTCCGCGAGATTGCCAATAACTATATCCGCATCAGGGAATACAGCAGGCTTATCAACTTTCTTTCCGAAAGAACGGTCAAGTATCCTGATGATCCATACAACAGCTACTATCTTTTGACCATTGCCTATGCCTATCTCCAGCAGGAAGCATATCCCGCGGCGGCCCGGTTCTTTGAGATAATCATAAAAAATTATCCGGATCTGACTGTCCAGGGAGAATCAATACACCTGGCCTGTCTCAACCAGCTTATCACCTTGGTGAATAATCCTGAACAGCGGGTCTGGTACTATCAGGAACTGATCTCCCGTTTTCCGGACAAGATTGACCTGGGGGTTTCCTACTTCATGCTTGCCCAGGCCTACGAATTGATAGGCGACTGGAACGGCGCCATTCAGGCCTATACCCGGTATCTGCCCTACATGGGCGCCGTGATTCCCGGTTTCCCCGACGCGGATAACTATGCAAAGCAGCTGGTGGATTTTAACAATTCTCCCAAAGACTGGACTTTTGAAAACCTCAATGTGCTTTTGAATACGATACGGGCCGCTCTTGATTCGGGCTCCTCGGGAAGGCTCTGGCCTTACAGGGCCAAGGTGAATTTCTTTGCCCGTTCCTGGGAACAGGAAGAAGCCGACGATTCGGGGATGGCGGAATTCAATCTCTCCGATTTTATGCGCGGAAACCGGATCTACTACGCCAGGGATCTCGCGGCCGGTTCCAATGCAAATGAGGCGTATCTGCGTACCTGGGGCTGGTCGCAGTATATCTCCGTCTGGTACTTCTACTTCCGCAAGATCTACTTTCCCTCGAATCCGGAGATTCACGGCCGCTGGGAATGGGCCGGTGTATACTACGGGGAGAAATTTTAATGCACGGGGAGAAGAGAAAAAAAAAGACAAATGCATACGCAAATGCATACGCAAATGCATATGCAAATGCATACGCATACGGTGCGGCCGGTTTGACGGTGCTGCTGTTTCTGCTTGCGGTCCCGCTGAGCGCGGAAGAAACGGCAATAACGGACGGCAGTAACACCGCACAGGCCGGGCTTTCCTCATCGCCGTATATACGGCCTTTGAGGGGGCAGTATTCCGCCGTGCCCGCGGAACTTAAAACATCGTACAATTTTTTTACTTCTTCCCGTTCCCTGCTTCTTTTTTATGATGACGATAATGAACTGTATCAGCGCTATCTGAAACAGTACACGTCCAAAGGCGGGAAGGAATGGCTTGAAGCCGTCATGAAACGCGCCGAACCCTACATTCCGTTTATCCGTGAAGAAATTGAAAAAAGAGGACTGCCCCCCGAGCTGCTCTGCCTTCCCGTGATTGAATCGGGTTATTCGGCAAAGGCCCGCAGCCGTTCCGGCGCCGTGGGGCTCTGGCAGTTCATGAAGAACAGTATTTCTCCCTTTGACATGAAGGTGAATGAATGGGTGGACGAGAGACGGGATTTCTGGAAATCTACCGATGGAGCCCTGCGGAAACTGGAAGAAAACTATAACTACTTTGGAGACTGGGCCCTGGCTCTGGCTGCCTACAATGCGGGCCTGGGGGCCGTAAGCCGGACAGTCAAACAGACCGGGATCGGCGACTACTGGGAACTCTCCCGGCAGAAAAAGCTGAAAACAGAAACAATACACTATGTGCCGAAACTTTTGGCGGTGTCCCATATACTCCTCAATCCCCGGCAGTACGGCATAAACCCTGTATGGCCCGGTGACTACCAATGGGTGCGTATTCCCGTAGGACGGGCCGCAAGCCTCTCCCTCCTGGCCTCCGAAGCCGGAATGGATCAGGCTCTTCTGTTTATGGCAAACCAGGAACTTGAAACCGGCGTTACTCCCATTGATAAAAACTACTTCCTGAAAGTTCCCGCAAAAGATGCCGACAGTATCACTGCGGTATTGGCCCGGAAGGACATTGACCTTGTAAAGTACTACTCCCACACGATCCGTTCCGGGGACACCCTGCTGGCCCTGGCTCTCCACTACGGGGTATCGGTGGATCAGATTGAGAGCATGAATCCGGGCATACGGCCGAGATACCTCAGGATAGGGCAGCGGATCATAATCCCCGCGTTTAAGGAAGTGGAGCCCTACCGGCACACAATTGCCGCGGAGGAAAGGGCCTTTGGCGGGAATCATCTTGTCAAGAAAGGCGAATCCCTCTGGTCAATCGCGCTGGCCTACGATGTAAACCCGGAACTTTTGGCGGAAGCCAACGGCATGGGCATGGATTCTATTCTCAGGGAAGGCCGGAACCTGAAGGTACCGCAGTAAATATAGTTTGTCCATAATGTAGACACATTATGGACAAACTTCCTTAAAAAAGGCATTTGCGTATGCAAATGCAAGGTCTGTCCGCAAAGTAACCGACTTTGTGGACAGACACTAAATGAGGATTACACTATGAAACAGATGATGAGGGGAAATTTTTTTTTGGCTGCTGTCTTTTTCCTGTGTGCCGTTCCGGTTTTTCCCCTGCCGGGAGAGGATATAGCCGTAAACGGGGGAATTGCCTGGGAACGCATGGAGGTGGACGTAACGGTTTCCCTGAACCTGGCTTCCGCGGGACTGAAATTCCCCAACGGCAGGATACAGGGTGAAGAATATATCAGGGCTGCCTACCCTTCACTGATACAATCCCTGCTTTCGGGTATTCCGGTAGATTCTTCCCGGACCGTCGGGGATTTTATAAAGAGCGGCGACCTGAGCATGGATGCTCTTAAAAATTTTGCCTCGGCGCCTTCCCTCTCCGCTCCCGCCTTTTCTCCGGATCTGCTTTTACTCAGGGCCCCTTATACCCTGAAGCTTTCCGGTTTGGGATCCATGCTTCCGGGAAGCAGCCGTCCCGCAGAGATACTGCGCACCGTTGGTTCAAATTCCTCACCCGATTATACGGGCATCATCATCATTGCTTCAAAACAGCTTCCCGCCCACGGCATGCGCATCTCGTCTCTTGCCCGTCCCTGCATCTTTCCCAAAATCTGGGACACGGAAATGAATCTGATATTTGAAAAAAACATGCTCAAATCGGGACACTCAGGCCCGGCAGTCCGTTATGCGAAAGAGAGGGATATATTTCTTTCCACTTCTTCGGGTTTGAGCGAAGAACTTGTCTCCCTGGCGGGGGAAAGGCCCCTGAGGATCATCGCGCGGGAAGTTTTCGGAAAGAGGCCTACAGACCCGGTTATCGACAGGGAAGACGCTCTGCTCATCACCGGAAATGAAAGAAACCGTGAACTGCTCCGGGAAGGCAGGCTGGTGTTTGTGCTGGCGGATGAAGTTCTCAATGAAGTGCCGGGCGGCAATTAGTATCTGTCCGTAAAGCCGGTTTTATGAAGATTAGGATCCTGGATTTTCCATTCTTTTACCTGAATTACAGTAATGGTGTTTTTATCCGTGCTCTTCCTCCCGGCGCGGAGGATCTGGGTGGCGGCGTGTTCCGTAATAAGGGTTCCTTATACAGTCTGCCGGAAGGATCTGCGGCCGGCTGCCTTTCCGGAAAAGAGATTAAGGGAAAGACGCTGCTGGCCCTGGCCCGCAGGAGTCCTCACCCGCTTGTGGCAAAGGGCCCCCTCATGGCGCCTCCCGGAAAGAGGCTCATGGGCCTGGATTTGGAAATTCCCGCCGCCGGACGCAGAGGTTCTGCGGGAGGAGAAAGCACTCTTGCAATAAGAGTGCAAAGGGAAATTGTTCCGAGGAAGGACTGGCTGCCCCTGGAAGATCTGTCCCGTTACTATCTCTATCATGACGAAATTTATGAAATAATTGATGATGAAACCCTGGATGCGCTTGCTGCCGAATATGGCTCCGGCGGGAAACTGATACTTCGCGGAGAGGAGATCCCCCGCTTTGCCGACGAAAAGATACGGCTGATCGTTGGTTTCGCAGACAGGGCACTGAAACAAAAACTTTCGGAAGACAGACTTTTTATCAGAGCAGAAGAACTGTCGCTGGTGCTTTCGGTCAGGGCGGAGCCGGGGAAGGGATGCAGAACAATACGGGGAATACCGGCCCTGGCCCGGGGCAGGGATACGGATTGCAGGCACTATGACGCGGCGGAGGTATCCGCCGCCTGTGACAGAGACTATGTGCTTCTCGATGAAAAATGGGCCCGCCGGAAGGATCTTGAAAAAACGGGACTCAATCCCCTCGGGCGCTACGCGGGAGGCGAAGTAATTGAAGGCGTCGGTATCCCTGTTCCCCTCCTCTTTCGGCGGGGAGAAGCGCCGCCTTACTTCAGCAGGCTTGAATATCAGGGCCCTCCCTGGCTTGACAGGGCCGAAAAGGCGGCAATTTTTTGCGCCCACCTGGATTTTCTCCGTTTCTGGGGAATTTCTGGCGGGGTGATCCACTCAGGACGCGGCAGGGCCGAAACGGCATCTCTTTTGGCGCGATGGCTGCAGAACACGGAAAGTGCGGGGAAACATGTTTCCTCGGAAACACACGCGGGGAAAACCATTGTCCTTATGGAAAGGAATTTTTGGGAACTCTATTTCAGTATTTCTGCCGCGAGCCTCCCCCCTCCCTTTGAAGGAGAGGATCTTTTAAGTTCACGGAACAATGGTATCTGTACCGGTTTTTATGAATCCCTGCCGCCGTCTTCCAACAGTCTTGTGAGCAGCTGCGATATGCTGATTCTGTTTGAACCGGAACATGCCGCCGAGCCGAAACGAAGTGCAGGCGAAGGTTCCTTTCCGGCACATGCCGCCGGAAATTATATGGAAAGGCTGGGCAATATAGATGCAGGTGTCGTGCTGGGTATCTCTTCGGAGGAACCGGGAGAAGAAACCCTGCGGCGGTTTTTTGGTCTAAAGGGAGAAAGGGCCGGGCTGGGCAGATGGATCTACCGTAATACCGGAGCGGCCCTGCCTCTGCCCCGTTTCTACCGGATGCCGGCAGGGAAAATTCTCACGTCCCCGTTCGGGGGGCGTTTTACGGCAGACGCCAAATTCCGCGGTATTCCCGCTCCCGAACTTGCCGAAGAAGGCGCATTCTTTTACGCGGAAGGCACAGGGGATTACGATCCCGAGGCCGCCGTCAAAACAAAATTCACCTTCGGGGAACTTTCGGAAGAGGAAAAGAACAGCTTTTTCCGCTGGCGGCATCTCTTTAGGAAGGGAATACAGAAACCTGCGGGAAGGGCATTTATCAGCATCTATGCGAGGGAACTCTGCCTTGCCATGGGAAACACGGAGCCCCCTGAAGCCTTCGCCGAGCTGTCCCGGCTGCAGGAATACTGCGTATGGCTGGAAAGTTTTTCGGGGGAAAAGCGGGATTTACAGGAAACAGCGGAACAGCCGCGCGTCTCCTGTCAGCTTCTGCGGCGGCTCTTCGATTTCGGCATCATGTACGGAATTACATCCCGGACTCTTCCCCTTGTCCTTTCAAGGGCCGCCGGAAGCGGGGATTATCTTATACAGGATCTTTTGATTCACAAAAAGTACATTGAAGAAAACAACAGTATCGCTTTTGAAGATATAAATCCTTTTATCGGCGATCTTTTGCGGGGCAGCAGTTTTTATGTCTTTTACGGAAAAGAACTGGAAAAGGCCCTGGAAAAAGTTATAAACCGTATCGACCGGAGGATTCGGGATCTCTGCAAAAAACGGCTTTTTGAATTTTTCTTCCCGGTCAAGACATACCGTGAAAGCCGCAGGGCCTTTGCGGACATGGAAGCCGCCGGTTACTCTTCCTACACTGCCGAGTGGGCCCACTTTCTCGGATCCAAGCCGCTTCTCAAATTTACTTCCTCGGTTTTCCGTTATGTCGAATACATGATGAAAATAAAAACAGGCTTTGAAAAACCTCGGCAGACGCCCCCCCTGGAGGAATACTGGCGGCTCATAGCCGACGCCGCCCTGAATGACGCCGCCCCTCCCGCGCATATACGGCCCGGTTCCGTAAAACTGCGCCATGAATCCATCGAAAGACTCCGCTCCGAATCGGATGAGGTAAAACAACTTTTGCTGATTGAGGAAAATTCCGCCGAAGGCCGCAAGACAGATCCCGTCCATGCGCCGCCTCCGCCCGGAGTGAAAAGGGCCGAAAAAAAACAGCCGGGTATCAAAACTTTTATCGACGGACTGAACGAGACGGAACGGAAAGTCCTATTCCGCATTGCCTCTGCGGAAGATCCATCCTTTCTAAAGACTGAACTTAAAGAGACGGCAGTCGCGGGGTTCTCCATGCCGGAACTGCTTATCGACGGCATCAACGAAAAGTTCATGGATGCCTTTGGGGATCTGTTAATTGAAAACAGGGAAGAGGGGCCGTGTATCGCGGAAGAATACCGGGAGAGGCTGCGGCCCCGGACTTGAGAATCGAGGACTTGAGAATCTTAACAAAAGCCCGGTATTCAGACTATACTTAAAACATGCCTGACCTTCCCAGACGCATAAGTTCGGCGATTCTCTCCTCTCTTTCCGCGGGGGTGGTACCCCGTGTGGGGCTTGAATACATTGCCGTTGGGCGTAAACGGGAAGTGGAAGCCAGCCTGCAGGATCTTGACAATATTGCGGGGGGAGCCGCCGCCTTTAGGATTGTTGCGGGACGTTACGGCAGCGGAAAAAGTTTCTTCCTCCAGGCGATCCGCAACTATGCGCTGGAACAGGGATTCATCACTGCCGACGCGGACCTTTCCCCCGAGAAACGTCTCTCAGGACCTGCGGGACTTGAAACCTACCGGGAACTCCTCCAGCGTCTCGCATCCAGGGCCCGGCCCGAAGGCGGCGCGCTGGAAGGCCTGTTGCAAAAATGGATCAACTCGATCAAACTTTCATTCATTCAGGACGGCTACGGGGCCAACGATCCGGATCTGCCAAAACTGGTGGAAAAACGGATCTACGAAACGGTCAACGAAATGGAAGACCTTGCCCACGGTTTTGATTTTGCGCGCGTATTAAGCGCCTACTATCTGGCCTACACCAACAGTGTTGATGAAAAAAAAGAAGCCGCTCTCCGCTGGCTCAGGGGAGAGTATGCGACAAAAACCGAAGCAAAGACCCTGTTGGGAACCGGGGAGATCATCACCGGGGAAAACTGGTATGACTACATCAAGCTTCTTGCCGCCTTCAGTTTCCGCTCAGGCGGCAAGGGGCTGTTACTCTTTATTGATGAATGTACCCAACTGGCAAAAATCGGCAACCGCCAGTCGCGGGAGAATAACTACGAAAAACTGCTGGCTCTCTTCAACGATGTAATGCAGGGAAAGGCTGAACGGCTGGGCATCTATCTTGCGGGTACTCCCCAGTTTATTGAAGATGACAGACGGGGACTGTTCAGCTACCAGGCCCTGAAAAGCCGTCTTGCGGAAAGCCGCTTTGCCCGTGAAGGTTACACCGATTATTCAGGCCCTGTGCTGCGGCTTTCCCAGTTGAGCCAGGAAGAGATCTATGTATTGCTGGAACGGCTCAGGGATATTCATGCCTTTCACCATGCCTATGAAAGCGAATTGGGAAACAGGGAACTTTCAATTTTCCTGGAACAGGCCTTTTCGAAAGCGGGGGCGGAAGAATTTATAACTCCCAGGGAAATCGCCAGGGATTTTCTCGGACTTCTCAATATCACCCACAACGAAAATTTGAATTTTGACGATCTTGTATACCGGGACGGCTACCGGGTTGAAGGCTATAAACCCGGCGGCAGTTTCTATGCGGACTTTGAAGTGTAGGATATGAACCGGGTCTACGAACGACTGCACCCCGTTGTACGGGAGTATATCTACAATCAGGAATGGGAGAGCCTGCGGCCTGTACAGGAAGCGGCGGCAATTGAGATCCTGGGGAAGGAGAGACACCTCATCATTGCCGCGGGTACCGCGTCGGGAAAGACCGAGGCCTGTTTCTTTCCGGTAATATCAATACTGGCGGAGAAACGCCGCGATTCTGTAGGAGCCCTGTACATAAGCCCCCTCAAGGCACTTATCAACGATCAGTTCAGCCGCCTTGAATCTCTGTCCCGTGAGGCGGAAATTCCACTCTGGCGCTGGCACGGAGACATTCCGGGCCGGCACAAGGAAAAGCTTTTGGAGAGGCCCGCAGGGATACTGCAGATAACACCCGAATCTCTGGAAGCGCTGTTACTGCGGCAGCCCCGCAGGATTGCTTCTCTCTTCCGGGAACTTTCCTTTGTAGTCATTGATGAGGTACATGCCTTTATGGGAACCGGAAGGGGGCAGCAGCTTCTCTGTCAGCTTGTCAGGATCGAGAGGGCCCTGGGGAACCTTTCCTCTTCGTTTCCCAGACGCATAGGGCTTTCCGCCACCCTGGCCGATTACCGCAGGGCAATGGAATGGATAGCAAAGGGGAGCCGGCTTGGAAGAGAGACGGCCCTCATCGAAGAAGAGAAAAGCAGACGCCGTGTACGCATTGCCCTTGACTATTTTTCCCGGAGCAAGGGTGAAGAACAGAATTACTACCAATCCCTCTACAGGGAAACCGGGGGAAAACGCTGCATAATCTTTACCAACAGCCGTCTTGACGCGGAAGAGACAGCCGGAGCATTGAGATCCATCGGCGGGGGGGAAAGCCGCTTTCTTATCCATCATGGCAGTATCTCTGCCGCGCTCCGGGGAGAGGCGGAAAAGGAACTGCGCGAGGCGGCAGGGCCTGTAACACTGACCGCGACGGCAACGCTCGAAATGGGAATCGATATAGGCGCCCTGGACAGGGTTATACAGCTTGGGCCTCCCCTTTCCGTGTCGGCCTTTGCCCAGCGGCTGGGACGTTCGGGAAGACGGAGCGGGACAAGCGAGATCTACTTCAGCAGCCTCGACGACAGTAATGATGCGCTCGATATGCCCTGGGCTCTGTTGAAGACCATCGCCGTGATAGAACTTTACATTAAAGAAAAGTGGATTGAGGACAGGCCGGAGCCTCCCCTGCCCTACAGCCTCCTTATCCACGAAAGCCTCTCCCTCATCGCCTCCGGGGGAGAAAAAAAGGCGGAACTTCTGGAGGAAGAAGTCTTGAGCCTTCCCGGTTTTGAGCAGGTAAGCGGAGAAGACTACCGCCGCCTTCTTGAGGCCCTCATCCGTGCGGGGCTTCTGGAACAGACCGCCGAAGGAACCCTGATCACCGGCCTTGAGGGAGAGAGGATCACGGGCCACTACAGTTTCTATTCGGTTTTTTCAAGCGACACCGAATACCGGGTGATTCACGGATCGATGGAGATAGGAAAGGTAAATTTTGCCCCGCCGCCGGGAAGCAGCATCGTTCTTGGAGGCAGCTACTGGCGGGTGCTCCGGCAGGATCAGAGGCGGAGAGAGATCGCTGTAGAGCCCGGAACCGAAGGCGCACTGCGGCTCTGGCGGGGCGGCGGGGCGGAAAACCATCCGCGCCTTTCGGCAAAGATTCTGGAGATCCTCCTCTCGCGGGAAGCGTACACATATCTTTCCGCCGGCGCCGCAAAACGCCTTAAAGAAGCCAGAAACGCCGCGGAGAATTTTGGCTTTGGCGGGAAGGGCTGGAGCCTTATCGAAACAGGCGGAGATTCCGGGGGGCCCTATACCAGCTTCCGCATATTTCCCTGGCTGGGAAGCCGGGGCATGAGGACGCTGCTCCTCATCCTCCAGGACGAAGAAACAGCCCTTGTTCTGGGCATTATCGCCCTCTTTCGGGAAAGCGATTACAGCATCTTTGTAAGTTCAAAACTCCCCCTCGATCTCTTCCGTGAAAACCTCTTCAGGATCATCGAAAACCTGAATTCCTCCTCTCTTGAAACCCTGGCGGAAAAGTCTGTGGACACCATCCCGTGCACGGAAAAATTCGATCCCTGGCTTCCCCCTTCCCTGCTGGCAAAGCAGTATGCGGCAAACATGCTGGATCCGGAAGAATTAAAGGAGAGCCTTTAGCCTGAAATTCTGTGTGGTTGTAAATTTAGGAAAAAGGCTTGATTAAAATGGTGATATATATGATAGTATATAAAGACACTTATGTGTAGAGGAGAAAAAATTATGAGAAGTTTCACGACATTGGACTTACAGTATGCCCATAGGTTCTATGGGTTCAAAGGCGAAGCTCAGTATTTGCACGGACATACGGGGATACTGACAATCGAGGTTGAAGATTCCGTTAACGCCGGCGTCAATATGGTGTTTCCATGCAATGAAATTAAGAAAACCGCATGGGAAGTTTTACAAAACTTTGACCACGCCCTGATTTTAAGGGAAGATGATCCGCTGCTGCCTGCGATTCTTGGCGTTTATGAATCACAAGGCATTAAGAACGGAGCGCCAACCAATAAACAAAAAGGCCCCGCTTTCAAGACAGAGCTTGCGACAGCCTATCCGGAATGCCGTTTGGTTGTTACAAAAGAAACAATGACCGTTGAAGGCATGATTAAGATCGTTTACGACTTGTTGAAAGACAAGTTAAACATCGCGAAAATCACCTTCACAAGCGGCGTTAATGGCG
>JAISCR010000055.1 GCA_031265435.1 Treponema sp. | reverse complement strand
ACGCTTATTGGGAGGAGGGGCTCTATACCCGCTCCTATGTGAACAGGTCTGAAATTTTCAAAAAAATGGTCGTATCTCCTTCCCAGCCGGAAATTAACGCCGTGTTTGTGAATATGCACAAGCTCACCCCCACGGATATTCGTAACTGCGGGGCCTGCGGATACCGGAGTTGTGAGCAAATGGCGGTGGCTATTATTAACAAGCTCAACAAGCGGGAGAATTGTCAGTATTATACGGAATTTGAAAAGAATCTGAGCAATGAACAGAAAATGAAGGATACGGTAAACACGGTGCTGGATCATGTCCTTGAGGAAATGAACAGAAGCATAGAAGGGATAAGCAGCTTGTCCGAAGAAATAAGTTCCGCCGCGGAGTATGTGCTTTCTTCGTCATCCGCCATAGAAGAAATGGTGACAAATATCCGTTCAATTGATACTACCCTGGATCATAACGCCTCTACGGTGCTCAAATTGAATGAATCATCCTCAGAAGGCAAAAAACGGCTGACGAAAATAGGAGAACTTATCGTCGATGTTTCTTCCCAGGCCGACTCCCTCATCCAGTCATGCCAGGTCATCGGCGACATAGCGGATCAGACCAGTATTCTCGGGATGAATGCCGCCATCGAAGCGGCCCACGCCGGGGAAGCCGTCGGCAAGGGCTTTGCGGTGGTCGCCGGGGAGATTCGGAAACTGGCGGAAAATTCAGGCCGCCAGGCCAAGGAAATTTCCGGGAATCTTGAGAATATCAAGACTTTGATCACCGAGTCCCGGGAGTCGTCCAGCAACGCCCAGCGGCAGTTTGATTCTATCGTGTCCCTCATAGACGCGGTAAAGGACGAGGCGGCAAGTATAAAGGGGACCATGGATGCCCAGAGCGGCGGGGGAAACCGGGTGATAAGTTCCCTGAACGAGATAAACAACCTGATTGTCAAAATCAGGGATGAATCGGCGGGCCTCAGGTCATCGGGAGAGAGTATTGTCAAGGACATACATTCCCTTAAAGCCATATAGGGGCCTCTCGTGCCTGTGGGTTTTTGCATATTTATGCAAAAAATCCGATTATTGGACTCATGACGCGGTTTGTAAGGTATAAATATTCATTTTAGGCGCAAGGCGCAACAAACTACCAGGGGAATTTTTCCGCCCCGGCGTAAATCCGGCGGATACCGGTTGGTACATTGACATTTTTAGCATTTCCGATATATACTGTTTTGAATTTTAATATACTTCGGTAAGGGGAAATGCGATGGGTTGGATATTTTGGATAATCCTCCCTCTTGCCGGGTTAACCTTGGGCTGGATTATTAGATGGCTGTATGCCAGATTCCAACTTACGGCGACGGAACAGCGCGCCGAACGTATTAGACAGGATGCGATAAAGGAAGCTGAAGCTAAAAAGAAGGAGATTCTTCTTGAGGCAAAAGAACAAGTTATCCGCGAACGAAACCAGCAGGAGAGGGAGACTCGGGAACGTAGGGCTGAACTGCAGCGATATGAGCGCCGCGTTTCACAGAAAGAAGAGAGTATAGATAAAAAGACCGTCCAGATTGAGCGGACCGAACAGGCTCTGGCCGAAAAAGAAAGGGTTTTTAAGGAAAGAGAAAACACCCTTGATCAGGAAGAGGAACGTTACCGGGCGGAATTGGAGAGGATTTCAGGTTTGAGCGCCGAGGAAGCCAAGGCGCTTATCATTCAGGATCTCGAAAATGAGGCCAAACACGATGCCCAGGCTCTGATCAACAAGATCGAGCAGGAAGCAAACCTGGCGGGCGATAAAAAAGCCAGGGACATACTGGTCGGTACGATTCAGCGGCTTGCGACCGAGATTACCGGTGAGGTTACGGTTGCCACGGTTACGCTACCCAATGACGAGATGAAGGGCCGGATCATAGGTAGGGAGGGAAGAAATATCCGTACCCTGGAGACCCTGACGGGGGTGGATATCATTATCGATGATACCCCCGAAGCGGTGGTTATTTCCTGTTTCGACCCGGTGCGCCGTGAAATCGCCAAGGTTAGCCTGGAACGGCTCATCGTTGACGGCCGTATTCATCCGGCCAGGATCGAGGAGATTGTTACCAAGGTAACCAAGGATATTTCCCAGAAGATCTTTGAGGAAGGGGAAAAAGTCCTTTTTGACCTAGGAATTCACAATATCAAACAGGACGCTATCCGCGCCCTGGGGCGGCTCTATTTCCGTACCAGCTATGGGCAGAATGTGCTCTACCATTCCAAAGAGGTGGCGATAATCGCCGGTACTCTGGCGGCTGAAATAGGGGTCAACCGGGATCTGGCTAAACGAGCCGCCCTGCTCCACGACATCGGTAAGGGGGTGGAATCGGATTCGGACCTGAACCACGCCGAGATTGGCATGGACATGGCCCGGAAGATGGGGGAAGACCCGCGGGTTATCAACGCCATCGGGAGCCACCACAACGATATGGAGCCTTCGTGCATCGAATCGGTGCTGGTACAAATCGCCGACGCGATTTCCGCAGCCCGGCCGGGCGCCCGGCGGGAGACCCTGGACAACTATGTCAAGCGTCTGGAAAACCTTGAAAATATCGCGGTGAATTTTAACGGAGTGGACAAGGCCTTCGCTATTCAGGCCGGACGGGAACTGCGTATCCTGGTCAACAGCGATTCGATTAGTGACGATCAGTCCAGGGATCTTGCTAAGGGGGTCGCCAAAAAGATCGAGAGCGATCTCCGCTATCCCGGCCGCATAAAGGTAACAATTATCCGCGAAACCCGCATAACCGAGTACGCGCGCTGATTCGTTGCGAAGGGTCCATACCCAAGAGCCCGCTTGCGGCGAACCGAAGGTTCGAGGGGAGCCTTGGGGCGGAACCAAGGGTATGGACCCTGAGTCAGATACCTTATGAGAACAAC
>JAISCR010000023.1 GCA_031265435.1 Treponema sp. | reverse complement strand
CCCCCGCCGTATCCTGGGACGGCGGGATCCTATGATCTACGGTCACTTTATTGAGCATTTTCACCGGCAAATTTATGGCGGCATTTTCGATCCGGGGAACTCCCTGTCCGATAGTGACGGGTTTCGTACCGATGTGATTGAGGCGCTGCGGCGTATCAGGATACCGGTTCTTCGTTGGCCCGGCGGCTGTTTTGTGTCTGCCCATCACTGGAAGGATGCGGTTGGACCGGAGCGGCGGGCGGTTTTCGACAAGGCCTGGCGGGTAGAGGAACCAAACACTTTTGGTACCGACGAGTATATCGCTTTCTGCCGTAAGGCCGGCTGCGCACCCTATATCTGTACCAACGCGGGGAACGGCACCCCCGAAGAGATGAGCGATTGGGTTGAATACTGTAATCTGAAAAACGAAGGTCTTTGGGCAAAACAGCGGATCGTCAATGGCCACAGGGAATCCTATGGGGTGCGATACTGGAGTATCGGGAATGAAAATTATCTTGGCGGGGAGATCGGCGCCAAGTCCGCGGCGGAATGGCACAGATTTGTTACCGAATCGGCCAAGATGATGAAGCGGGTAGACCCTGGTATAGAACTTTCCGCCGCAGCTTTGGCGGATCCGGACTGGAATATCAACCTGCTGCGGAACTGTGCCGATATGCTGGATTGGATATCCATACACCAGTATTGGGACGGGCTTTGGCAGAATAACGATTACTCAGGATATGAGGCTTCCATGGCCTATACCAACACCCTGGACAGCCAGGTTCGCAGGGTACGGGGTTTCCTTGCCGCCATGGGTCTGGAAAACCGGATTCGTATCGCCTTTGATGAGTGGAACCTTCGGGGTTGGCACCATCCCGGTATTGCTTCCCCGGATCCAGATGTCTATCTTAAGTCCCGGGATTTGAACGATGAAAACCGTCAGTACACCATGGCGGACGCGGTATTCACCGCCTGTTTTCTCAACATGGCAAACCGTAACTGCGATATTCTGGGGATGGCCAATTTCGCTCCTGTTGTAAATACCCGGGGCTGTATCTTTACCCACCGGGAGGGGATTGTCCTTCGTTCTACCTATTATGTATTCGATATGTATGTGAATGAATTAGGGGACAGGGTGCTGGACACATATACCGAGGATATACCGAAGCTGAAGGTTCGGGACAAGGGAGGGAATGACGCGGAAACAGGGGCTCTGGATCTTCTGGCTACCCTGGATGCTGATGGTACGGTAGTACTGGCGGCGCTGAACAAGGATCCTGAAAAGGAGCGGGAATTTTACATTGACTGGCAGGGCTCTCCTGTTCCCCCCGCCTGCCGTATCCATAGCCTGGCGGGCAAGAGTACGGCATCGTACAACGACATAAACCATACCGAGGCCCTCCCTGAGGCGCCCCGCACGGCGGTCTATAGGGCGGACGACGCGATTCGTCTTCCGCCCCATTCCGTGAACATCATCCGTTTCGACGCGGGCGCTTGAAGCCCTAAATCTCCTGAGACAATTTGCGAATGAAGAACCCAGGCCTGCAAATCAATTATAATCCGTTTTACCTTCAAGCTGGCCTAACAGTTTATGGAGTAACATATACAGGGTTTGCAATTCCTTCGGATCTAAAGAAATACATTTACCCATTTTCTGCGGAACCTGAACGGCCTCTTTTTTTAACTGTACGCCTTCGGGGGTAACAGAAATATATACAAAGCGCTCATCCCCATCCTTTGCCCGTTCCCGGGAGATAAGGTTTTTGCTTTCCAGCCGCTTTAACAGGGGCGTCAGCGTTCCTGAATCCAAATACAGGCGGTTCCCAAGTTCCTTAACGCTGATAGTTTTATGTTCCCACATGACCATCATGGTGATATACTGCGTATAGGTCAACCTGATTTCATTCAGGAACGGCGCGTATTTTTTGACCATGGCTTTCGCTGCGGCATAAAGCGGAAAACAAAGCTGATTTTCCAGTTTTAATATTTCGGTATTCATAGGCCGGCCTTACAGGTCTGCTTGGCGAAATTCTCCGCTTGCTCCAAATCGGCGGCATTGGGGTGTCCAAGGTTGACGCATAAAAATGAACCTTTACAATGAAAGGCTTCCCCGGCAACCGGAATGCCTTTGGGTTCCAGGATTGACGTTACTTCGGCGCGTATGCTTTTACCGCTTGCCGATGTTCCAAAAACCACTACTTTTGCCGCCTGTTTCCGATCAAGATTTTGCAGGAATCTACGGAGAACGCCGCTCATCCTCCCGCCGTATATTGAATCGCCGATAAACAGGATGTCGGCCTGCGTCAGATTCGCCGCATTAGCGGCGGATTGGGCTTTTACCCCCGCTCCTTTCGCAATTGCATCCGCCAGCTTCTTTGTATTCCCACATTTTGATACATAGATAACCGCATTCATATACAATCTCCTCTTATAAAAGTTTTTCGATAGCGGCCGCTATCGTTTTGGGTTTGACTATCGGTTCATACCGATTTACAACATTCCCATTTTTATCAATAAGGAATTTTGTAAAATTCCATTTGATCTGATTGTCGTCATAACTGTCCTTATACATTTTTTTGAACATCGCAGACAGTGCGACTGCCTTTAAGCCGGAGCCTAGGCCCTCAAATCCTTTTTGTGTGATAAGGTATTTAAAAAGAGGGTGCGCGGCATCCCCACGCACGTCTACTTTTTTAGACAGCGGAAAATCCACGCCGTAACGCACGGTACAAAAGCCGGCGATCTCACTCTCCGAACCCGGCTCCTGCTCGCCGAATTGGTTACATGGAAACCCAATAACGGCAAAACCGTCTTTCTGATACCTGCGATACAGTTCCTCAAGCCCTTTGTACTGCGGCGTAAACCCGCATTTGCTTGCCGTGTTGACGATGAGCAGGACTTTACCCCGATATTCACTCATCCCAATGGGCGTACCTTCAATAGATACATAACTGAAATCATAAATCGACATTGGCATCCTCCATTCAATTTATAGCAACTGAATTTTACACAATTCAATTTAGCGCATATATGTTGATTTGTCAAGCCCATTCGACGCGGGTGCTTGAAGCCCTAAGTCTCCTGAGACAATTCCCTGACTGTTTCAGTATCCAGCCCGGAAAATTTGACGACCTGTTCAAGGTCAAATCCGTTTTTGACGAGGTTTTTTGCTACCTTCCGCTTACCATTTACCTCGCCACGAACTTCAAATTTTGCCGCCCATCCACTCTCTATCAGCACATCCTCAATCGTCATGGTTCCGTTGTCCATCTTTAGTACCTCCATCATTATTTCCGGATTCGCCTGCAATACTACTCCCAAATACGCCCCCACCGGTGTCCGCGGAATCAGGTCGGAGCTCTCTTTCAAAATCCTGCTCAAGCTTGCCGCGCTTATCCCCCGAGTTTACCACAGAAATACCCTTTGTCCGACCACATCATAACCCTTATTACACATAAAATGATTCGGTTGTTCAATAAATCGCGGCAGAGCTGCCTCATTTCCTTCCGGCGCCGGCGGATGATTTATATATCAATAATAATGATATATAATATTTTTGTTGACAAAATTAAAGAACCCCCCTTATAGTGCTGTTATATGGTTCAGTATGACCATGTAAATCTTTAAGGAGGAATAAATGATGAACCTTGAATCGATCCATGCCGGCCTGATGAAAAAAAGACCGGGCGCTTACATGTTCCTGCTTGTGGGGCTTTTGATCCTGCCGCTCCTGGGCTGCGGGGAAAAGAAGCCTGCCGCCGGCGGGACCGCTGCCAGGCCGGTGCTGACCGTGGGGGTCTTTGCCCAGGAACACGAGCAAAGGATGTACCAGGAGGTGATCGACCGCTTCCAGGAACAGAATCAGGTGACGGTGAACTTTAACGTGGCGGGGGATCAGTATTGGCCGCAGCTTGAGGCGGCCCTGACGGCCAACACCGCGCCGGATGTTTTCTACATGGGAGTAGGGGATATTAAGCGGCGGGTCTGGGCCGGCAAAGTGGCCCCGATCAATGAACTCCTCAATACCGCCGATCTTGAGAAGATCTGGCCCGATGCCCTGAACCTGTACCGCTACGATGAACAGAGCGACACCTTGGCGGCCGGAGCAATCTACGCCCTGCCCAAGGATTTTTCCGCGGCCTCAATGACGGTAAACCGGGCGATCATCGAAAAGCGGCGCGGGGAAATCGAGGCCCTGGTAGCCAATGGAACTCTGCCCTTCTTCCCGGAAACCGACGCCCAGGGCAACCTGCCGGTCTATACCTTCACCGAATTCGCCAATCTCTGCAAAGCGCTTACCTTTGACGATCCCACCCTGCCCAGAACCGCGGGGAGTACCAAAGTCTACGGTACCCACCTGTGGGAGGACTTTACCCTCCAGCCCTTTATCTGGGGCGCCGGCGGGGATTACCTCAACGCCGATCATACCAGGGTGCTTTTCGATTCTCCCAAATTCATCGAAGGTTACGAGGGCTTTATGAAGATTGTGGAACTGGGTGGTTCCGGTTCCTCTACCGACGAGACCTCGGGTTACCTGAAATTTCTGGGCGGCCGCTGTGCTTACTTCCCCTGCGGTACCTGGGATGTAGGGGCCTTTCAGGCCATAGAGGATGACGAGGCGGTAAACCCCGGCAAGTCCTGGTTCGACTTTGACGTGGCCGCCTGGCCCATCAGCGATTCCTACAAGAATCTGTCTATCGCGGAACGGCAGGACAAGTGGTTCGGCCGGGTAGACTCCGTGGGCTACGCGGTATCCAGCCAGTCCTCCCACAAGGATCTGGCCGCCAAACTGGCCTATACCCTCAGCGCCGACGAGGAAGTCCAGCGTTTCCTGGCTAAGCGGGGAGGGCAGCTCCCCAATATCAAGGCTATGGCCGAAGGGGAGTTCCTGAGCGACGACAGCTATGTTCCCGAATCCCGTAAGGTCTTTGTGAACATGCTTTCCGGCCAGAACGGAAAACGGGTTCCCACCACCTATACCTTCAACGGCATGTGGCACGGGGACGGCTTTGTCGCGGGCCTCGGAAGTGTCTGGGCTTACTACGAAAAAATCGATAACGGTTTTCCGCCCATGAGCGTTGCGGCCTATTGCCGGAGTATCCAGGCAAACGCCCAGGAACTGCTGGATCAGGCCATTGCCGACGAGGCGGCGTTAAACCCGAATCAATGAGTAAAAACGGCCGTCCCGGGAGTCTTGGGTTTACGGAAAATCTTTGGGGTTACGCCTTTGTCGCCATACCCCTCATCGGCATGGCGGTATTCGTGATCATCCCCTTTGCCATGTCCGTGTACGCCAGCCTGACCTCCTGGCCCCTGGGCCAGCCGATCTTCAGCGCGAAATTCGCGGGCCTTAAAAATTACATTGATATGTTTAACAACAAGCTGTTCTGGAAGAGCCTTTCCAACACCTTTTTCTACATGATCGGCATCCCCATCGGCATTATCCTGGCCCTGTTCTTCGCCTCCCTGATGAACCGGGGCACGGTCTGGGAAAACCTGTTCCGGGTAATCTACTACGTTCCGGTGATCACCAGCACGGTGGCGGTAAGTTTTATCTTCCAGTATCTCTTTATGACCGACGGCGGGGCGGTGAACGGTTTTCTTTCCATGATAGGGGTGAAGAATCCTCCCCGCTGGCTCATGGATCCCCATTATACCAAGTGGGTGATCATCATCCTGGCGGTCTGGAAGGGTCTGGGGGGAACCATCATCCTGTATATCGCCGGGATGCAGGGCATATCCCCCACCTACTACGAGGCCGCCCGCATCGACGGGGCCGGGGTTATCTACACCTTCTTCCACATCACCCTTCCCCTTCTTATGCCGGTAACTTTTTACATGCTGGTTACCGGGGTGATCGGCGGGGCTCAGATATATGTGGAACCCCGGCTCATGTTTACCGGCAACGGGCCGGGGAACAGCACCTTTAGTACGGTGATCCACCTCTACGATCACACCTTCCGCAATTCCCGGGCAGGCTATGGTTCCGCCGTAGCGATTGTGCTGGGAATCATCGTATTTATTCTGACGGTGATTCAGATTACCGTAAACGGCTGGGGGAACCGGAATGAAAAAACTCAAGCTGGCCGCTGACATCCTCATTTTTTTATTTTTGGCTTTTTGTTCGGTCGTCATGCTCTACCCCTTCATCTGGATGATCTTCACCTCAATGAAGCCGAAGATGCACATCTATCTGGGGGGGCTTTTACCCCAAACCTGGGATTTTTCCAGCTATACCCAAATATGGAAGGAGATACCCCTGCTCCGGGGCTTCCTCAACACCATCCTCTACGCCGGGCCCCCGGTGGTAGTAGGATCACTGGTATCCGTGGCGGCGGCCTTTGCCCTGGCAAAGATCCGCTTTAAGGGCAGGAACGCCGTGTTTCTCATCCTTCTCTCGATGATCATGATCCCCTTTCCCACGATCATGATCCCCCAGTTTGTGCTGTTCAATACCCTGCGGCTCCTCACCAGCCCCTGGCCCCTGATCCTGCCCAAGCTGACGGGAAACGTGCTGATGATATTCTTTATCAAACAGTATATGTCCAGCGTCCCCGATTCGGTGATCGAGGCGGCAAAGATAGACGGTTGTAATTATTTCCAAATATATAGCCGCATCATCCTGCACCTGGTGGGACCTGCCCTGGCGGCCCACGGGGTGCTCTGGTTCATCGGCGCGTGGAACGACTATCTGGGCCCCACGATCTTTATCAGAAACCAGGTCTGGGAGCCGGTAACCGTGCTGATAGCGAAATTCAACGCCCAGTATACCGTGAACACTCACATACCCCGGATGATGGCAGGCTCCCTGGTGCTGCTGGCTCCGGTACTGATCATTTACGGAATTTTCCAAAAGTGGATCATAGCGTCGGTCATGTTTTCCAGCGTGAAGGAGTAAAAAAGTCGAAAAGTTAAGAAAAAAGAAGCGTTTTTAGCTTTCCTTCTTCTACTTCTTTGACTTATTCGACTTAGCGGTTAATTATTCTTATCCATATTTTTAGACTAATCAAGATACCGGGAGGATTTTATGGCAAAAAGCGCGAAAATAACCGTTCACCCCGATTATAGGATCGGAAAAGTAGACAAACGGCTCTATGGCGCGTTTCTGGAACCGATACGTCATTGGGTATATGGCGCGGTTTGGAACCCGAAGCACCCTGAAGCCGATGACATGGGTTTTAGAAAAGATGTGCTAAAGCTGATAAAAGAATTTGGCCTTTCCCAGGTCAGGCTTCCCGGAGGCAACTGGACTTCGGGCTGGGAATGGGAAAATTCCATCGGGCCCCGTTCCGAAAGGCGGACTCAGTTGGATTTGGCCTGGCGGCAGGTGGAGACCAATGCTATCGGTCATGACGAGTACCTGGAATGGTCAAAGCGGGCCGGTGTCGATCCCATTTATACTTTAAACCTGGGCAGCGCCGATCTTGCCAGCGCCTTTCATTGCGTCGATTATTCCCTGCACCCGGGCGGAACCTACTGGTCGGAACTCAGAAAGAAAAACGGTCATCCCGATCCGTATCCTGTCAGGACATGGTGTCTTGGCAACGAGATGGACGGCCCCTGGCAGATAGCTTCCTGGGAAAAAGATCCCAAGGGCTACGGGGTCAGGGCGCACGAAACAGCCAAAATAATAAAATGGATTAATCCGTCCTGCGAAACAGTGGTGTGCGGATCATGTTCTCCCCATACGGCGACATATCCCCAATGGGATATAGATGTCCTTGAACAATGCTATGAAAGCGTCGATTATGTTTCGATTCATCACTATTACAGCGCTCCTGAAGGAAACATTGATGCCTTGCTTAACGTATCCCAATCTTTTGAGGATTTTATAAAGACAACCATAGCCGGCTGCGATTTTATGAAAACCAAAATCAAAAGTCCCAAAACCATGATGATATCCTTTGATGAATACGGCGCCCACCAGGCCAAACCGGCCGATCCCATTTACTGGTACAACGGCAGGCGGAGTAACATCATGGAATTCAGCGCGGAACATCTTGCCGGGCCTTTCAGGCGTTTTGATGACTGCGCCTATGACGGGCAAACCGCCGGCCCCCGGAAAAACAGCCAGATGCTGGAAGCCCTTGCTCTCAACGCAATCACCATGACCCTGCTTCGCCACGCGGACCGGGTAAAAATCGGCTGCCTTACGGGATTTCTCCAGCATGTTTTGCGGATTGATAAAGATCATGCCTGGAAGACGGCGGCTTACTACGCCTACGAGCAGCTTAACAAATTTGGTCAGGGGTATTCGGTCATGCCCATTATTGACGGCTCTGTCCATGACGTGGAACAGACAAAAACCGATTATTGGCACGAGAATCCGGCCTGCGGGAATGTTCAGCTTATTGAAGGCGCCGCCACAGTCAATGATGAAACGGGGGAGGCCGCGATATTTTATATCAACAAGGATCAACAGGATGACATTCCCGTTGAATTGGATCTGCGCGGCTTTGAAGGCTATAAACTTCTTGAACATACGGAAATGTATACAAACGATCTTGATGCCCGCAATAGTTTTGAAAATCAGGAAGTTCTCAAGCCAAGGGCGGCCGCCGGAAGCACACTCGAAAACGGCAGAATGTCTACAACGGCAAAGAAGCTCTCGTGGAACTGCATACGGCTTAAGCGGTATGACTGATTCGCAGGCGGGGTTTATAAGAAGGATCATCGCCGCCGCCCTGGCTGCCTTGCCGGTTCTCCTGACCGGCTGTACGGAAAAGGCGGCTGTCCTTCCCTATTCGGGCTTCAGGCCCCTAGGGGATGATGCAATCGCCGCGGACAGTTCCCTCTGGGGGGAACTCAATGTTCACGATCCTTCCGTTATCAAGGACGGCGGTTATTACTACGTGTTCTCCACCGATGCCTCCAACGGTAACCGTCATCCCCTGGGTGTGCAGATACGCCGTTCAAAAGATCTTGTTACCTGGGAGTACAGGGGCGCCGCGTTCAGGGACTTCAAAAACGACTGTGCCGAACCGATTGCTTACGCGGGGCTTTGGCTCCCAAACCATGACGGACTCTGGGCGCCCGATATTATAAAAAGCGGCGGACGGTACAGGTTGTACTTTTCGGCCTCCACGTTCGGTTCGCAGAAATCCTGCATTGCCCTTGCCGAATCAAAAAATATAGAAGGCCCCTACACGTATAAAGGAATAGTCGTAAAAAGCAGCGCGGGCCCGGGCCCCAACGCCATCGATCCTGCCCTTGTCCGCTCCAAAGAGGGCGGGCTCTACCTGGCCTACGGTTCCTTCTTCGGCGGTATCTGGCTTGCGGAACTTGACGGGAAAACCGGCTTTTTCAGGGACGCCGCGGAGCCGGTCAAAATCGCCGGAGGGAATCACGCCGCCGTGGAAGGCGCGGCAATTGTGTATTTTCCCGAAACGGATTATTACTATCTCTTTGTCTCATACGGTTCCCTGTCGAAGGATTACAATATAAGGCTTGCCCGTTCCCGGCGCATCGACGGCCCCTACCTGGACGCGCAGGGCCGTGACATGAACAATGCTGCGCTGGCAAGGGCGGGAAGGGTAGGGGTAAAACTTATGGGCGGCTATAATTTTGATCCCGATTCAGGGACGGCGGAGACCGGGGGCTATAAGGCGCCGGGCCACAACAGTGTGCTTGTGGACGGGGAAGATCGTTTCATCCTCCACCATGTGCGAAGTTACGCCCTGCCCGATTACTGGTTCACCATGAATGTCAGGCGTTTTGCCCTTAACCGTTTCGGCTGGCCGGTTATTTCGCCGCTGCGCTATGGAGGGGAACGGTTTGAACCTGAAGATCCGCCCCGCGGGGACTATAAACTTATCCCGCACGGCGATGACACCAACGCCGCAAGCCCGGAGGCGCTGCCCTTCCATCTGGAAGCCGGTACGCTTACAGGTTCTCTTTCGGGAACATACCGGATCTATGACGGGTTTCGTATGGAACTGATCCTGGACGGCAAGCCCTATGACGGCCTCGTCTTTAGTCAGCCAAAGGCCGCGGAAGGCCGCGGGGATTATGCGGAAACAGGTTTCCGCGCTTTCAGTGTCATGAGCGAAGACGGGTACTGTGTCTGGGGACTTTTGGAATAAGTCCTGAAGGTAGCAGCATGGTTTGAAGAAAAAATTTACCTCCAAGTCGAATAAGTCGAAAAAGGAAGAGAAAACGAGGCTTTGTACCTTACCCTGAGTTTTTTCTTGACAGATTGCGGAAACTGTTCCGATACTGAATTGTGTTTCTTCAAAAAAGAAGCTGATTTATAAATCAAAAAAGGTGATATATAATATTTTTGTTGACAAAATTAAAAAACTACTTTTATACTGCTGTTAATGGTCATGTATGACTATAAATTCTTTTCAGGAGGAATAGTATGATGAAAAAATTGCTTGTTGCGATTTTAGTCCTGGCTGTCTGCGGCACGTTGTTTGCCGGCGGCGGGGCTCAGAGGGGAGGAGCTTCCGGCACTCAGATGATCGAAGGCGCCAATGTACCCCGTAACCAGACCGTCATCATGGAAAATCCCACGGGACGCGCCAATCCGGCGAACAACTTCAACCGCTGGATTTCCTGGGCGACCCCCTCAACGGGTTTACAGCAGTTAGGGCTGGATGCTCTGTGGTTTATCGATCCTGATGCCGGTGTGAACGGAGTATGGGAAAATGCCCTGGCATCGGAAAAACCTATTTACAACAGGGATTTTACTGAAATGACCATCAAACTCCGGTCGGGTATCTATTGGAGTGATGGTGTAGAATTTACCGCCGATGATGTCATTTTCACTATTGAATCCCAGATGAAAACCCCGGGTATGCACTATACCGGTGTTTTTAATACCTATGTAAAGCAGGTTCAGAAGGTTAGCAACTATGAGCTTAAGGTAATCCTTACCCAGCCCAATTCCCGCTTCCATTCCAATTTCCTTATCCGTTGGGGCGCCTGCTATATCATGCCCAAGCATATCTTTGAGAAGCAGGCGGATATTTCAACCTTCTTTTTTGATCCTCCTCTTTCCCTGGGACCCTATACGCTCAAGTCTTTTGATCCCCAGGGTAACTGGTATCTCTGGGAAAAACGTTCAGACTGGCAGCGTACTACCCTGGGCAGGATGGGCAGCTTGGCGCAGGCTCCCCAATACGCCATGTATATCAACGCCGGCACCAGTGATGTTAAGGTCATGTCCCAACAGAGCCACCAGCTTGACGTAATTCACGACATGGCGGTTGAGGGTGTCATCACGCTGAAGCGTACCAATCCTACTTCCAAGACCTGGTTCCCCAACTTCCCCTGGGGCCATCCGGATCCCACGCTGGTTTCCTGCATCCTCAATCATGAGAAACCCGGACTTAACAATAAAGATGTCCGCTGGGCTCTGGCGCTTGCTACCGATATTACCAGGCTGGCCATTGCCTCCTACCGGGGCGCCATGACCATTTCCGCACTTCCCGTACCGCCTACCGGTATGTATCCCCAGCATTATTTTGAGCCTCTTGAGCAGTGGCTGCGGGACTATACCCTGGACATGGGAGACGGCACGAGGTATCAACCTTATAATCCCAACGCGGCCTTTGCTATTGCCGACGAAGCCCGGAAATCCCTGGGTGACATGGTTCCCACCAATCAGGCGGATATCAAGAGATTTATCGGCGCGGGCTGGTGGAAATACGATTTAGTGGCGGCCGAAAAGTTGATGAAAAAGGCAGGACTTCGCAAGAACAGCCGGGGTATCTGGGAATTCAACGACGGCAAGCCCTTCAAACTTACGTTTATGGGTCAGACCGACATTGAACCCAGCCAGAACCGGGCCGCGGCGATGATCGTGGAATGCTGGAAGGAATTTGGCATCGACGTGACTCTTGATGTACGCTCCGACTTTGGCACTCTGGCCGGAACCGGGGACTACGACGGTGTATTCTTCTGGAACGTTGAAACTTGGGGCGGTCACCCCGACCTCTCTTACTTTATGGACGCCTTCCATTCCAACCAGTACCGGCCTTCGGGGGAGAATTCGGGACGTAACAATTCCCGCTGGAAGAACCCCAGAGTTGACCAGATCATTGAGGAGAGCCAGAAACTGGACATGGACGATCCCAGGGTGGTGGAACTTGGCAGGGAATTTGTCAAGGTTGCGGTGGAAGATATGTTCGAGATCGCCGTATGCTCCTATAATGTGTTTACCGTTATGGATGAACAGTTCTGGACCGGCTATCCTGATGTGAATGATCCTTACACCGATCCGGTACCCAACTGGGGGAATACCCGGTATATGTACCTGAAGCTTAAACCCACCGGAAAGTAAGACGGTTTTGGGTTTTTAACATTACGGCGGCTGTCCGGAAGGTTGCGTAAAACTTTCCGGACAGTTTTCTTTATCCTGGTATAAACAAAAAGGAAAACCGGATGCGAAAATTTTTATTGGGTTATGTGCTGCCTCGTATCGGTCAGTACATTATGGTTGTCTTCGTGGGGGTTAGCGTAACGTTTATTATCCCCCGGCTTTCACCTACAGACCCGGTTCAGGCTCAGATTAACCGGACCATGACCAGCGGTATGCAGTATACGCAGGAAATGCTTGATGATTTCCGGGTATCCCTTACCGCGCTTTACGGCCTCGGAGGTTCGACCTGGGAGCAATATCTGGAATTTTGGCACCGCCTGTTCCGGGGAGACCTGGGGCGTTCCCTGTCTTCCTTTCCCACCCCGGTGATGGATCTTATTGCCCGGTCAATGCCTTATACTCTGGGGCTCCTGTTGACCGCTACGATTATTTCCTGGATTGCGGGAAACCTTTTGGGCGGCCTTGCCAGTTACTATCCTAAAAACAAATTCCTTGGAAGTCTTGACGTATTAAGCCAGGCGGTACGGCCCATTCCCTATTACATCATGGCCCTGCTCCTGGTGATTCTCTTTGCCTATATCTGGCCCATCTTTCCCATTCGGGGCGCCTACCCCATGGGGATGCTGCCTTCCTATACTTTAAAATTTGCCCTAACCGTGCTGTACCATTCCATCCTTCCCGCGTTGAGCCTTGTTGTCGGCGGCATCGGGAGCTGGTTCATCGGAATGAAGTCCCTTACCTCCAACATAATCAGTGAAGACTATGTGGTTTACGCGGAAACCGCAGGGATTAAAGAGCGGAAGATCCTCTTTGGCTATGTGATGCGCAATGCGCTCCTGCCCCAGGTAACGGGTCTTGCCCTGAACATCGGAATGATCTTCAACGGCGCCCTGATCCTGGAAGTGATCTTTACCTACCCCGGAATCGGACTTCTGGCTTATCAGGCGATTCTCAGCACCGATTATACGCTTATTCTGGGGATTGCGATCTTCTCGATAATCGGCATTGCGACCGCTTCCCTTATTCTCGATCTGATATATCCCCTCTTTGATCCGCGTGTGCGGTATCAGTAAGGAGTAATCATTAACACTTCGTGTTAATGTCCGATTTAACGGCAGCGGCGATACCGCCGCTTTTTATAGGAGTAAGCCATGTTGAAAGTATTGCGGGATCTCCTGCGTTTTGACGGCCGTTTCCGGGCCGCCTTTATTTTCCTGGTACTGATACTGTTCCTCATGATCCTTTCCTGGTTTTCCCCCTGGGACATGGGCAAGACCTTCCAGGTTGGTATGGATCTCCGTCCCTCCCTGAAGCACCCCTTCGGAACCAATACCCGCGGACAGGACGTTCTCTACTGGATGGCCTTTGCGGTGCGCAATTCCCTCTACCTGGGTATTGTGACGGCTCTTGTGTCCAGAGCCATTGCGGTGGTAGTGGGCCTTACCGCAGGATACCAGGGTGGTTTTATCGACAAGTTCCTCATGTCCATAAACGACAGTTTTGTTGTCATGCCGGTGCTGCCCATACTGATACTGCTCAGTTTCCTCTTGCGGGAAAACATGAACATTACCATTCTTGCGGTCTTCCTCGGGATCTTCGGCTGGCCCTGGGATGCCCGGCTTATCCGGGCCCAGGTCTTGAGTCTCAAGGAGCGTTCATTCACAAGGACGGCTGTTTATTCGGGAACCGGGGCCTTCAGGATAACCATGACGGAACATCTGCCCTTTGTGCTTCCCGTGGTTTTTGCCACCACGATCAACAATATGATCTGGTCAATAGGCATGGAGGTAACTCTCGGTGTGCTGGGGCTCAGCAGTATCACTACTCCTACCATCGGGTCAACCATATACTGGGCAAACTCTCACCAGGCTATGATCGCCGGGGTGTGGTGGTGGCTGGCCGCTCCTATTGCCGTATCAATAATACTGTTCCTGGGGCTCTATCTTCTCTTCTCCAGCGTCAACGAGTATATCGATCCGCGAACCCGGCTGCGCCGGATGGGGGCTTAATCATGCCGTTTTTACAGGTAAAAAATCTAAAGGCCTATTACCGAACCGAGATGTACGGCATCTCCCGAATGGTTCGCGCCATTGACGATGTGTCCATGACTCTGGAACCCAACGAAATATACGGTGTTGCCGGGGAATCAAGCTGCGGAAAAACCACTCTGATAAAGGTTCTGTCGGGGACTATCAAACCTCCGCTTAAAGTTTATGAGGGAAGCGTAAACTACCGGTTTAAATATGGCAGCGTTGATATGGCATCGGTAAGCGGCGAAGAACTGCAGAAGAATGTCCGCTGGAAGGAAATTTCCTACGTCATGCAGGGTTCCATGAGCGTACTCAACCCGGTGCGGAAGGTGATTAAAACCTTTGAAGACATTATCGGTACCCATGAGGGAATTAAAAACCGTACTGAATTTCTGGAACGGATACAGGAACATGTGAAGAAGCTGGGGCTTCCTCCGGATGTGCTTAACTCCTATCCCCATGAACTTTCCGGCGGCATGAAGCAGCGGGTGGCAATTGCCCTGGCGACGGTCTTCCAGCCGAGTCTGATCATTGCCGATGAACCGACCACGGCCCTTGATGTCGTGGTACAGCGGGGGGTGCTGCAGCTTCTCAGGGAGATACAGGCTGAATCGAAAAACACCGTTCTTCTTGTAACCCACGACATGGCGGTGCATGCCAATGTGGCCGACAGGGTGGGAATCATGTACGCGGGCCGTCTTGTCGAAGAAGCTCAGGCGGAGATCATCTTTCAAAAACCTGAACATCCCTATACCCGGCATCTGATTAGTTCGCTTCCCGTAATCGGGGACAAATCGGGGAAGTCGAGTCTTGAGGGAACGCCGCCAAATCTGGCAAATCCACCGGAAGGCTGCCGGTTCCATCCCCGCTGTCCCGTGGCGAGGGAATCCTGCAAGACCGAAGTTCCGCCCATGCGGGATTTGGGAGCCGGGCATCGTGCGGCATGTCATCTTTTACAGGGGGGAGCCTGATGAGCGATACTACGACAACAACGGAACTGCTTAAGGTAAACCATGCAAGCCGGTATTTTCACACCGGGGGCCTTATTAACGGCACAAGGCTGATGGCGGTAAATGATGTAAGTTTTACGCTGGATAAAAATAAACCTGAAATCTTTACGATTGCTGGGGAATCGGGGAGCGGCAAAACTACTCTTGCCCGGCTTTTATTGCGTGATCTGGAACCATCCGGCGGGGAAGTCCTTTTTGAAGGTCAAAATGTCGCCGCCATTAAAAAAAGTGACGAATTCAAAGCCTTCATGAAGAAGGTGCAGCCGGTTTTCCAGAACCCCTTTGATACGTTTAATCCCCTGCGGAGGGTAGAGGAATACCTTATCGATACGGCGGTTAACTTCGCCGCGGCGGCCGACAGAAAGTCTGCGCAGCCTGTGGTTGACCGGGCCCTGCACCTTGTGGGGCTGTCCCTGGAGGAACTTTCCCGCCGCTATCCGCATGAGCTTTCCGGGGGACAGATACAGCGGGTTTCCGTAGCCCGTTCCCTTATTTCCGGTCCCAGCCTTATCCTTGCCGATGAGCCTGTATCCATGGTGGACGCAAGCCTCCGTATGGCTATTGTCAACCTTTTCAAAAAACTTAAGGAAGAGGAAGGGATGAGCGTTATCTATATCACCCATGATCTCGCTACCGCTTACTACATCAGCGACCGTATCGCAGTAATGCTGCGGGGTTATGTGGTAGAGATGGGGCCTGTGGAAGCGGTGCTGGGGAATCCCCTGCATCCCTATACTCAGCTCCTCAAGGAATCGGTGCCTGCCCCCGATCCCCTTGATAAGGCGGCCTGGGCCAAACGAATAGGGCTTTCAACCCAGGAGGTCAAGGAGTACTCCAGAGTAGGATGTAAATTCGCGGCCCGCTGTCCCAGGGTCATGGATAAATGCCGCGGGGCAGACCCTCCCGATGTAGAGGCAGAAGGCAGAACAGTTAAATGTTATCTTTATGGAGGAGCTTCATGAACAGAATCGCTGTCAATGCCGCCGCCGGCAGTGTAAAAATTAACCGTCATATCTACGGGCATTTTTCCGAGCATCTGGGCCGTTGTATCTACGGCGGTTACTGGGTGGGGGAAGATTCACCGGTTCCCAATGTGCGGGGTATACGCAAGGATGTTGTGGAGGCCCTGAAAAAAATCAGGATTCCCAACCTCCGCTGGCCGGGCGGCTGTTTTGCCGACGAGTACCACTGGAAAGACGGCATCGGCCCCCGGCAGGAGAGGCCCAGGATGATCAACACCCATTGGGGCGGGGTTACCGAAGACAACAGTTTTGGTACTCATGAATTTCTGGATCTCTGTGAGATGCTGTCATCTCCGGGTGAACCCTGCGAGCCGTATATTTGCGGGAATATTGGTTCCGGCACCGTGCAGGAACTCTCTCAGTGGGTGGAGTACTGCAACTTTGACGGAGTAAGCCCCATGGCGGACCTTCGCACAAGGAACGGCAGGGCCGAACCCTGGAATGTAAAATTCTGGGGCATAGGCAACGAAAGCTGGGGCTGCGGCGGCAACATGACGCCGGAATTCTATGCGGACAATTACCGCCGCTATGCGGTGTATGTCCGCGATTACGGCAAGCCCGTTTACAAGATCGCCTGCGGCCCCAATGACAGTAATTATAACTGGACAAAGGTGGTAATGGAAAAAACCTGCGGCGAACGCGGTAATCTTTTGGACGGACTTTCGCTCCATTACTATACCGTGCCCGGTGAATGGGCCCACAAGGGTTCCTCAACCGAATTCGGCGAGGCCGAATGGCTTATCACCATGCGCAAGGCCTATGTTATGGAAGAACTGATACAAAGGCACAGTGATATAATGGATACCTGCGATCCGAAGCGGAAGGTGGGACTCGTGGTGGATGAGTGGGGAACCTGGTTCGATGTGGAGCCGGGAACCAATCCCGGTTTCCTCTACCAGCAGTCGAGTCTCCGTGACGCGCTGGTGGCGGGGATTCACTTCAATATCTTCAATAACCATGCGGAAAGGGTGCAGATGGCCAACATCGCCCAGACGATCAATGTACTGCAGTCGGTCATCCTTACCGAAGGCGCAAAGATGCTGCTGACTCCCACATGGCATGTGTTTGATATGTACAAGGTGCATCAGGACGCGGTAAAGCTCCCCGTCCATGTGGAATCGGAGAATATCCAGTTGGGCTTCGGTTCCATTCCCGCGGTCACCGCCTGCGCGTCTGTCGATGATGACGAGAAGATCCATGTGTCTCTGACCAACATCGATCCGAAACTGGAAAAGGAAGTAAAAATCGAAATCCGCGGCATTGACTTCAAATCGGTAAGCGGGCAGATTGTGGGTTCCGCACACATGCAGGATCACAATACGTTCGAGAGGGCGGATACGGTAAGATGTTCTTCCTTTGCGGGGGCCCGGTGTGTAAAGGGCGGCGTAACGGTAATGCTGCCCGCAAAGTCGGTGGTGACTGTGGAACTTGGATAGGGAAGGCTGTCCGCATTGCGGACGCGGGGCGGCGCTGCCTTCCGCCGAGGAGGCCCTGCGTCTGGCGCGTGAGGCTCCTGTCGCGGAGGGACTGCGGGTGGAAGAACATGTATATGAGCGGAGGCTTGCGGTCTGCTCCTCATGCGCCTGCCTGAGGGAAGGGATCCTGTGCGCCCACTGCGGATGCTTTGTCCAGTTCCGGGCCCTGCCCCGTGTTTCGTACTGTCCCCACCCGGAAGGAGACAAATGGTTTGCGACTTGATTCGGAACAAGCTCAATAAACAGGAGAGATAATATGAAAGCAACACTAACACTTCACAGGGAATTTTCCATCGGTGAAACGGACAAGAGGATCTACGGTTCTTTTATCGAACATCTGGGCCGGGCTGTCTACAAAGGCATCCATGAACCGGGACACCCGGAGGCTGACGAACTGGGCTTCAGGAAGGATGTAATAAAACTGGTGAAGGATCTTGATGTACCTATCGTGCGTTATCCCGGCGGGAATTTTGTTTCAGGTTACAACTGGGAGGACGGCGTTGGGCCTGTGGAAGCGCGGCCTGTGAGGCTGGATCTTGCCTGGGGTACAAAAGAATCCAATAAGGTGGGGATTAACGAATTTGCCCGCTGGGCAAAGAAAGCCGGTACCGATGTGATGATGGCGGTGAACCTGGGAACCCGCGGGCCTGACTCTGCGCGGAACATTGTTGAATACTGCAACTTTCCCGGGGGGAGCTACTGGAGCGATCTCCGCCGGAGCCACGGTGTTGCGGAGCCTTACGGGTATAAACTCTGGTGTCTGGGTAACGAGATGGACGGCCCCTGGCAGATCTGCCACCGTACAGCCGGTGAGTATGGCAGGGTTGCCGCGGAAGCCGCCAAGGTGATGAAGTGGACCGATCCTTCGATAGAACTTGTGGCCTGCGGATCTTCAAATGCCCGTATGCCCACCTTCGGTTCCTGGGAAGCGGAGATGCTGGATCATGTCTACGATCTTGTTGACTATGTTTCGCTTCATATCTACTTTGGAAACCATGAAGGGGATACCCCCAACTTCCTGGCCCGGAGCCTTGAGATGGATACCTTCATTAAAACCGTGGCGGGGATCTGCGACCTTGTCAAAGCCCGCAAGAACAGCAGGAAAACAGTAAATCTGTCTTTTGATGAATGGAATGTCTGGTATCACAGTAACACTGCGGATCAGAAAATAGAAAAGTGGACGGAGGCCCCGTCCCTTCTGGAAGACATTTACAACATGGAAGATGCGCTTGTCGCGGGAACCATGCTGATAACTCTTTTGAAAAACGCCGACCGGGTAAAGGTTGCCTGTCTTGCCCAGCTTGTCAATGTCATCGCTCCTATTATGACCGTTCCGGGCGGCCCTTCATGGAGGCAGACGATCTACTATCCCTATATGGATGCGTCCCTCTACGGCAGGGGAACGGTGCTGCGCTGCCCGGTGAAATGTGACTTCTACGATTCAAAGGAGTATGGCGATGTGCCCTACCTTGAAACCGTTGCCCTTCACAATGAGGAAAAGAAGGAGATTACGATCTTTGCCGTAAACCGGAACCTCAGGGAAAATCTGGAACTCGAAGCCCTCATTGCCGGTTTCGGTGAAGTCCGCCTTCTGGAACACAGGGTTCTCTGCAATGCCGATCTCCACGCGGTGAATTCCGCCACGGAGGAGAAGGTGAAGCCGGCCCTGCAAAGCGGCGGAAAAATCGAGGGAAACTCAGGATCAAAAAAACTTGAGATTGCTCTTCCCCCGGCCTCGTGGAATGTGATACGATTGGGTGGAATTTCAAATTAAAGTACGCGGAGGATTATCATGATAAAGGGTGAGGCCTATGTACTGGGATTGGACTATGGTTCCGATTCGGCCCGGGCAGTATTGATCGATGCGGCAACAGGAGAGCAGGCCGGCGGTTCGGTGATGGATTACCCCCGCTGGGCCAGGGGGCTTTACTGCGATCCGGCGGCAAACCAGTTCAGGCAGCATCCTCAGGACTATATCGACGTGCTCGAAGGGACGGTGAGGGAGGCTGTCGCCCAGGCGGGGAAAGAGGTCGCCGCCAGGGTAAAGGGCATTGCCATTGATACCACCGGTTCCACCCCCTGCGCCGCGGATAACGATGGTCTTCCCCTGGCGATGAGGCAGGAATTCGCCGAAAATCCTAACGCAATGTTTGTGCTTTGGAAAGATCATACCGCCCTTGCCGAAGCCGACAGGATCAACAAGGCCGCCAAAACCTGGGGCGGCATTGATTTTACCCAGTACGAGGGGGGTACGTATTCCGCCGAATGGTTCTGGGCCAAGATTCTTCATATATTAAGCGTTGATGAAAAAGTGGCGGAAGCCGCCGCTACCTTTGTGGAACACTGCGACTGGATGACCCTGCTCCTCTCCGGCGGCAAGGGATTGTGCGCAATCAAGCGGAGCCGCTGCGCCATGGGCCACAAGGCCATGTGGCATGAAAGTTACGGCGGCTATCCGGCTGAGGGCTTTCTCTCCCGGCTCGATCCCCGGCTGGTGAAGATCCGCCAAAGCCTGGGAATGGAAACCTGGACAAGCGACAAGGCCGCCGGTTTTCTCTGCGCCGAATGGGCCGAAAGGCTCGGCATTCCCGGCGGCATTCCCGTGGCGGTGGGGGCCTACGATGCCCACATGGGCGCGGTGGGCGGCGGTGTAAAGCCGGGCTGGCTTATCCGGGTTATGGGAACTTCCACCTGCGATGTAACCGTGGGGCCGAAACCTTCGGGGCCGGAACAGCTTGTAGCAGGTATCTGCGGTCAGGTTGACGGTTCGGTGCTGCCGGGGCTTCTGGGGTACGAAGCGGGCCAGAGCTCCTTCGGGGACGTGTATGCATGGTTCAAGAAGCTTGTTTCATGGCCCGCGGAAACTCTGCTCGATGAAGTTGAAGGACTCGACGGGGCCGTAAAAGAAAAGATAAAAGCAGCACTGTCAAAGAAGATCATTCCCCGGCTTGAGGAGGAGGCCGCAAAGATCGACCCCCGTAAGACCGGCCTTGTCGCCCTGGACTGGCTTAACGGCAGACGCACACCCGGCGCCAATCAACACCTTACCGCGGCGATCTGCGGCCTTACCCTGGGTTCCGATGCTCCCCGTGTCTACCGGGCCTTTGCCGAGGCGACCGCCTTCGGCGCCAGAGCCATTGTGGAATGTTTCAGGGAACAGGGAGTGCCCATCGAGGGGATCATCGGTGTGGGCGGTGTGGCGCGGAAATCGCCTTTTATCATGCAGATTCTGGCCGATGTGCTTAACATGCCCATCAATGTTCCCGCGGGGGATCAGGCTGTGGCCCTGGGAGCGGCGATGTTTGCCGCCACCGCCGCGGGCCTCTACCCCGACATTCCTTCCGCACAGGCGGCGCTTTGTTCCCCCATCGAAAAGGTCTACGAGCCAAATAAGGAAATGGTAAAAGTGTACGACGGCATTTACAAACAGTACCGGGCCTTGGGCGCCTTTGCGGAGAACTCAGTTGGATAATTACAAGTCACTGCGGGAAGAAGCCTGGGAGGCCAACATGGAGATCCCCAGGCAGAAGCTTGCCATATACACCTGGGGTAACGCTTCGGCCTTTGATCGCGGTAAAGCCGTTTTCGCGATCAAGCCGTCCGGCATTGCCTACGGAGATCTGAAATCTGAGGATCTCGTGGTAGTTGATCTTGAAGGCCGGGTAGTGGAGGGGAAGCTCAACCCCTCTTCCGATACGGAAACCCACCGGGTTCTCTTCCGGGATTTTGAGGGCCTGGGAGGAATTGTACACACCCACTCCACCCACGCGGCAGCCTGGGCCCAGGCCCGGCTTTCCGTACCGGTTTTCGGCACGACCCACGCGGATCATGGAGCGGAGGAGATACCCTGCACTCCCGTGATGAGTGAAGAAGCGGTGAAAAACAATTATGAACTTGAGACAGGGAATCTGATTGTAGAAACCTTTCGCAGGAAAAACATCGATCCTGCGCACATGGCAATGGTACTGGTGGCAGGCCACGGCCCCTTTACCTGGGGAAAAAACGCCATGCAGGCGATTTACCATGCCGCGGTTCTGGAAGAAGTCTGCAGGATGGCCCTTTTGACACTGACCCTGAAGCCGGACGCGGAGACCCTGCCCGAACACATCATCCGCAAGCACTGGGAGCGCAAACACGGCCCCAACGCCAGCTACGGACAAAAGTAAGGCTTTCGGTTCAGCAGGCCGGGTGAGAAATCGGCTTCCTATTTTTTCAGCCTGTAGGACACGAAGGCGATCTGCCTGCTGTCCGGCGCCCATGAATTGACATTGATTGTACCCTGGCCCCCGAAAAGTTCAGCTATTACCCGGAAATCTCCGCCATTGGCGTTCATGAGACGAAGCTGCACGTTCCTGTTGGGCGGATGATTGTCCGGTTCAACATCACCTTTTTTGTAGGAGATGAAGGCGACCCGCCGACCGTCCGGCGATACATGGGCAAACCAGTTGTTGCTTTCGTCAAAGGTCATCCGGGTTGGGTTGGAACCGTCGGCTTCCATTCGCCAGAGCTGCATGAGGGATGAGCGGGTTGAATTGAACCAGATGTGTCTGCCGTCGGGGGAGTATTCCGGCCCGTCGTCGAGACCTTTGGTATCGGTAAGCTGTTTTTCCCGGCCGCCCCACACGGGAATCGTGTAAATGTCAAACTGCCCGTTCCGTTCCGCACAGTACGCAAAAGTCCTGCCGTCGGGACTCCAGCCGTGAAGGTAGCTCGGAGCGATGGGAGTGACAAGCACAGGTTCTCCGCCTGAAAGGAGGGTCTTGTAGATCCGGCTCTGACCGTCTTCGACGGTGTTGTGACTCATCGCAATCGAAGAACCATCCGGGGAGAGGACATGATCGTTGTTACACGCGGTACAGACGCCGGTGTAGATCTCCGTGATGGTTCCGCCTGCAAGCTCGTAGCGGTAGATTCTTCCGTTCCGGTTGAAGATGAGATACTGCCCGTCCTGTGTCCAGTTGGGAGCTTCGACAGTATCGTCGAATTCCCTCAGCACAGTACGTTTTCCCGAATCCACATCCATTGTTTCCAGAATGCTGTATACTCCCCGGTCTTCCCCGGGACGCGGGGTTTTCAAAACCTGCATGGCGTTCTCCTTGTGTCAAGGTTTGTATCTATATCTGTCTATAAAGCCGGTTACTTTACGGACAGGCTCTTATTGTAAACGGTTACAGGTTTTGGGACAATGGACTTGAAAGAGCCGTTCTTTTTCATGGAGCGGTCTCCGTGGTAATGAAAGACTGCATATCGGTGTAGAATTTTTTGTCAAAGCTTTCGCGGCAGCGCTCTCGCAGTACGTCAATATCAGAGTTCTCTGCAATTTCCGCGTAAATTTCAGAAGAAACCGTTGTGTGATGATACTGCGCCAAAACCCGTTCAAGATACCTTTTGGGGTGCTTGTCTGTTCCTTTATTGCCCCATGTTTCTTCCGGCTTTGGCGGCAAAGCCGCCGGTTTTGCAGGTATTTCCCCAAATACTTGCTTAAAAGCATTTTTATCACTTAAAAGCCAGCTTTCCGTCATGTGCTGAGGAACGATGGCAAGGCAAGAAGTCTTATTGGCTTCTGCATCCTTAAAATATCCTTTAACCTGATCGTACATTTCACCAAGTCCCTTATTATCTTCGTCCCGGTGGTAGGCTATATGAGTACATTTTTCTTTTTGAGCCAGCCGCGCCAAACGGAGGGAAGTCATTTGTTGTTTATTCAAATACTTCTTTCGTATGGAAATTGCTTTTAAGTCCTGCCTTTGCTTGACTACAAAATTTAAATCATTGCGGCCCGAGGTTTTTTTTATCAAAATCTGCATAACGCCGTCAGACTGTATATATTCACCGTCAATATATTTTTTTCTACCTTGATCGTCAGGTCCTTCGCAGCAAAGCAAAACAGCGATCATTCTTTGTCCTCCGGTTCAGAACTTGCTTTTGCCAAAAGATCTTCCTCCCGGATATTCATCCAGGCGTCACCGGGACTCAAAAAATCAAGAGAATCGTATAATTCGGAAATGGAAAAAAGTTTCCGGCAATAGACCGAACCAGACTTGTCTTTCCAAAGCAAATTAATATAATCAGGATTAATATCATTTAAAATAACGGGACTATGGGTTGTAAAGATAATTTGACGGCCCTGAGTATTGGTTATATCACGTAGAAGGGTAATAATTTTTTCAGTAATATACGGATTTACCCCGTTCTCTATTTCATCAATAAGAATAAAACCGCATTCACATTCAGTCCAGCCTTTATAGGAATATTTGCCATCAGCTTTTATTTGAATGCCGCCGTCAGATTTTCCATATCGAAGAATAAGCCTTTCCATCTTAATTGCAGCAAATACAATAATTCGAAGCAAACCATCACTAATATGCAGGGAATCAATTTTGATGGTTTCTTTTTCATGATGAATTTCCAATTCCATTGTTATACCTTCGCCGGTACTAAATGTCATTACTGTGATCTGAAATCCTATAATTTCCGAGATAATTTTATTTAGTTCATTTTTACTTGTATCATCTAAACTATGAATAAAAGATTTTAAATTCTCTCCCTTATACCCTATTCTTGTAATGCGCTGATTTGCGCTGAAACCGCGAATCGTTTCCGGCGAAAGCACGTCCAGGAACGACGACTGTTTTAAATATTTCTGTAATTCGTAAATTTCATTTTTTCCAAAATCCATTTGTTCAAGGTAATCATCTATTACCTTTAACGTGGATGATGAAAGCGTAATGTTTACAAATGGCTGGGGAATTTCAGGAATAGCCATGCCATCAAATATATTCGGCATAGTTCGATAAGATATTACTCCCTTTCCGTTCACACAAAACAGTTCCCGAACCGACCACTTGTCTTCCGTGAAATCCACAATAAAATACCAGTCTACTACGTTTTCTGAAAATACAAACGACGAAATAAATTCAATAGGTTTATTTTGTCCATCATTTAATTTTGATTTTAACTCCGCGATAGTCCATTTATGCATTTCCAAATACACTGGTATATCGCGTATTGCTGCAGAACGTAAAAAATCCAATGCCTGTAAAACCGTACTTTTCCCGCAGCCGTTACCTCCGATCAGCACGGTCAACGGGGTAAACTCTATCGTCATATCCTGAATGGCTTTGAAATTTTTAATGGTCAATCTCTTTAACATATTTGTACCCTCATAATTTCTTTTTCCGGATCAATTCTCGCCACATTGCGCAGTTAAATCCAGACTTCTTTGCCGCAAATCGTCCATTTTACTGCCTGCCTGATAATTTTACCTTATATTCACTACTGGTTTATTTTCATCAGGGATTCCTGAACTTGAAAGGTTCAGTATCTCCATTTTTTATCGCATCAAGCCCTTCTATTGAATTTTTAATGAAATCCATGGAAATATCCGGATTTTCTTCGGCAATTTTGCCCAATCTGTACCAGTATTCGATTTGTTTAGGGGTAGAACGGCAATGTAATTCACCATTTTTACGGGCATCTTCTATCATTTCAACCGGCAATCTTACGGCAGTAGTCATTTCAGTCTCCTATTCATCAAAGAATAGCACAACTTGTTGCAAATTGCAACACTTATATTTAGAGTTGATGCGGGGGTGTCTGTCGGCCTTGTGAAGATTTTTTAACCACAAAGTCCAACCGGTGAAATTTACCACCTTTCGATGCGCTTTAATACGGCTTCTTCCTCTTCCGGGCTTCCGGCCGATATGCACAGGTAGATCCCTCTGGGCGGAACTTCCGCGATAAAGGACTCCAGTTCCCCGATCGCGACATCAACTACTACCCCTTTCCCGGCATTCTGGATTTTCCTGACAAGCGGTACCCACTGCATTATCGGCTGGTCTTCCCCCACGCCCTGCACCCACTGAATCGCGTTGAGTTTCGGCAGGGTGAGTATCCGGTCCAGGTGCCGGGCCACTCCCTTTCCGTCCAGGTGGAAGATATTGTGATCCATGTGCAGGCATTCCTGCTCCAGGCATGGCATGGCGTATTCTTCAAACTGTTCGCAGGAGATCATGCTGGCAAAATCACAGCTGGGAATATGCAGCTTCCCGAAAGAGGGGATGTTCATCCAGGTAACCGAAAGCTGACGCCGTTCTTTGAGCCTGGCATCAAAATAGTCAAAGAACTTTAAAAAATCTTCCAGGGACGCGCCGCAAAAAACACGCAGTGATTCCGGGTCATCGTAAAGATCCATCAGCAGGGCCTCTGTTCCGCGCAGGGCCGCACACCAGTCCATGCCGGGGTGTATGTCGGTGTAACCAACGAGGAAGCGACCCGGGGCCTTGTCCAGGGCCAGGCCGGTCATCTCGTCCAGCTTTTTGAAGTATTCGCAGTTCCAGTCGAAAACCGGAAGATCCGCGGCGGCGGGGAGTTCTTCCAGCATAGGTTCCATCCAGGCCGTTACCTCCCCGAAAACATAGGGACAGCCGTAACACGCACCAAATACATTGGGGCCCAGGCCCGGCCAGTACACCGGAAATGTTTCCGCGAGGAATCTCTTTCCCTCCGCCTCGCGGATAAATTTTTCCACCTGGTACTCCGCGTCAAACCAGCGGTCTTTGAGGGAAGCCCATGCGCGGTCTGAATTGTCGGCGGTTTCGTACTCGGCGTTGTGCCGGGAAAAACGCACCGGCGGGCGGTCGATCAGTTCACCCTCGAACCACGCGTAAACACGCTCAAGGCATTTTTCCAGATCGGGCTTGAATTCTATTTTGATTGTCCCCGCACCGGCTTGTTTCAGACATTCATTCATAACGGCAAACTCTTGCTGTTTCCAAAATATAGCTGCATTTTAGTAAACATCTTCCGCAATCCTCCGGGTGATATCCACCGCGCGGCGGAGCTTTTCCACGTTTCCGTTTAATTTGTATATATCCCGGAATATGAACTCGGCCTTGCAGCCACCGCGAAGCAGTGATGCTGTCTTCTTAATATAAGCGGTAAATGCTTCTTCATCAAACGCGGCTTTTACCCCGATAAATTGAGGCGATGGCTTTCGGGAGTAGATAATCTTTCCGTCCTGAAGGCGTTCGCTCATAATTTCTTCGTCACACCACGCTGATATTGATACTTTGCGTAAATTTGGCAGTTTGCTTAAACAGATGTCCCAGGTTTTATGCACCGGTTCGCAGCATCCGTAATAGACCAGCCCATATTCCGCAGCGATTTCCGCGCAATAGGGATAGATGAATTCCGCAAACATTTCAGGGGATATGCCGACACTCTCCTGGCTGTTCAAATGTCCCCATGTATCCCGAACGCGTACTTGGCCGTTGAAACCCGTTCCCGGTAATTCATCGGTAAAACAGAAACTGCCGGCGCCCAAATAATCGTTGCCGTTATTTAGCAAGAGCAGCCCGTTTTCCTCTTGCCAGTGCAGACAAAGCATCAATTCATCGGTAACTATACGCATCAGGCGGTGAAAGTTATCCGGTTGAAGGGCCATGGCGATGTACATATTTTCCATACCCATAAGGTGTACCACCTGCCAGGTATGCATGGTATCCCACCAATGGAAGCTGTTTTTGCGTACTACAGGCAGTATATCACCCAAAATATCACAGGCCGCTTTTTCCATCAGTTCAGTCGCCGCTTTATCATACATAAACTCTGAATGCCGCAGAAGGGGAAGCCCTTCCTCCAATGTCTTAAACGCCGGTTCAATATGAAAGCCGACACCTTCAGCGGCAAGGGTTTTCTGTATGGTTAATCCCAGAAAATTAACGCCAATGTCCAAATAAACCGGAAAGCAGCCCGGTACTACCTTGTCATCGTCAAAGGTTTCATAGGAAGCGATAATATGGCATAATGTCTGTTCAATTTTTTTCCCCAGTGGACTTTCACAACGGCTTAACGGCAAAATTTCGTTGAGAAAGGTATCTTCTTCCATTACTACCATCGGCCGTTTACCGCGAAGGCCGTTATGCAAAACCCATAAATGTTCCCGTTCGGCCATTACAGGCAGATGCGCGTATTCTTGCTGCTTCTTTGCCAGGGTACGCAAATATTCCCGTTCGGATACCGGTATAATCATGTCGTTATCGACGGGTTTAGATAAAGTCTGTACACTCGCCATAAGATACTAATCCATCCAGGAAGTTAGTGCGATTCTCAGAAGTTTGACAGCTTATGAAAAACACATCCAGGGACACAATTTTCTCCTGCACAGAATCGGGAAGCCCTCCATATTTGAACGGGTTCCCGATCTTTTGTAACTCTTTACCTAAAAATATTCCGGCATGATGGCTCTCAGATCATCTCCCGGGACAATTGTCCGCGCGGAAACGGCCTGGCGTTCGGGAATGGGTTTCCCGCTTTTTATGAAATCAAGCAACGCCTGGGCAGACATTTTGCCCACATCCGTGGCCGAAAAGTAGACCGCGGCCTTGAAGGGCGAACTGGGTTTTGCGAATTCATCCGGGGCAAGGTAGCCGCCAAAACCAATTGCCAGAGAGCCTGTTTCGTAAGTCAATCCCGCGGCTTCAAGAGCCCTGGCGCCGCCCTGCGCGGTTTCGTCATTGATGGCAAAAACCAGCCATTTCTTTATTTCAGGGTGCCCGGTAATAACGGCAGTCGCCCCTACATTGGCCCTTTCAGTGGTGCCGTCGCTGTCGGAGCGCCAAATCCTGGCGTCAGGAAAACCAGGGAAAGCGTCCTTTACGGATTTTAGCTGGGCCTCGGTTCTGGGAACACAGCTTGAAACGGTGTCCACCGTCAAAAGAAGAACGCCGAAAGCAGTATCGTTGGCCAGATTGTTTTTCTGCATAAACTCTACGCCGGTTTTCCCTGATTGCAGACCAATGTTGTAAGCGTCAATACCTACCCAGGGGGCCAGTAGTTTACCGCTTTCGTCCTGGAGCGCATCGTCAACAGCAATCACGGGAATACCCGCTTCCTTGAGCTTTGTGACCACCGCCGGGCTGAGGTTCTGGTCGGGCGGACAGGTAACAATACCATCTACTTTTTGGGCGATACAGGTATCAATGAGCTGGATATAGGTTGCGGCGTCATTTATTTTAGCATCCATGTACATCCATTTCCCGCCTGCCGCTTCCACAACGCCCTGGGCGCCTTTTCCTTCAGTAAGGAACCATGCCTGATCGCCGGATTTGTAAATACCTGCGATTGTCAACTGCTTCTGTCCTCCCGAAGCCGACTGCCGTCCGCCACCCGCAAAAACCAGGCCGACCGTCAACAGCAAGACCAGTAAAGTACAAATGATCTTTTTCATTTCCTTCTCCTTAGTAAAGAATATTGTTTACGGGATTTTTATCCCGGGTAAACCAAAATAACGGATCTCCAAAAAATGTGATCATTGTGTTTTTGAAACACCTCATGTCTGTTCATTGTTTAAACTCTCGGTAAGTACCTTTTTTTCCTGACGCTGCTTCCGGTAAAAATCAAAGACCAGGGCAACTACCAACAGCACACCCTTGGCGACATTTTGCCAAAATACCTGCACATTCAGCATGACAAGACCGGTATTGAAACTTTGCAGAATAAGCATGCCGATGAGCGTTCCCAATATAGTACCGACACCTCCGGTAAACGCTGTACCGCCCAGAACAACTCCGGTGATGGCGTCAAATTCAACTCCGTTTGCAGCGGAAGGCTGGCCTGAATTCATACGTGCGCTGAGAAGCAATCCTGCCAGGGCAGCAAGACAGCCCGATATGATATAGAGTTTATAGCGGGCAGCAATAGGATTAATGCCTGCCAGCCGGGCCGCATAAGGACTCCCGCCGATAACATAAACACTACGCCCAAAGTAGGTACGGGCCAATATAAAGCCAAAAATGATAAACGCAATAACCAGAATTATTACAGGCAGCGGAATAATATTAAAAACGCGCCCGGTTCCAATGTTTATAAAAGCGCTGTTTGAAATGCTGACAGGCTTGCCTTCGCAGATAATATAAGCAAAACCGCGTATAATGGACATGGTTGCCAATGTAGCAATGAAGGGTTGTATATTCCAGATATTGATAAGAGTCGCGTTAAACACGCCAACGGCGGCACCAATAGCCAATGCGAATACCACTACCGCAGCCGGAGGGACTCCCGCCTTGAGCAAATTACCTGCAAGAACACCGGCAAACGCAGCCAGGGCTCCGGCCGACATATCAATCTGTCCCGCTATGATAAGGTAAGTCTCTCCGATAGCTACAAAACCCATAAGTGAACAGGCCACAAGGATATTCATCAGATTTACAACGGAGAAATAATTCGGATTCAAAAATGAAAACGCAATTAACAGTATAATAAAAGCGACAATAAGCGTTATTTTTTCCGCAAAATCACTTTTTTTGAATTTATCAAAAACAGTATTCATACCAATCCTCACTCCTCCCGGGGCATTGCAAATTTAAGTATTTTTTCTTCCGAAAAATCTTTCCGTTCAAGTTCGCCTGAAATATTCCTGTCGCGGATAACAATAATTCTGTCACTAAGTGATATAAGTTCAGGTAATTCCGATGAAACCACAATAACAGCCATTCCGGCTTTAGCGCAGTCAAAAATAATACGATGAAATTCCGCTTTGGCTCCTACATCGATTCCCTTTGTCGGTTCATCAAGAATGAGTACCTTTGGATTACATTCAAGACAACGGGCGAGAATTGTTTTTTGCTGGTTTCCGCCGGATAGCTGCAACAACAGCTTTTCGCTGTCCGGCGTCCGTATGTCGAATTTGGCGATATTCCTGGCGGCTATCTTGTCTTCTTTTTCCTGGTTTACAATCCCAAACGAACAAATTTCCCGCAACATCGAGACGCTGATGTTGCCCTTAACGGATATGTTCGGCAGTACACCCTGGTCCTTCCTGTCTTCCGGCAGCATAACGAGGCCATTCTTTATGGCTTTTTTGGGCGACCGGATTTTTATCGGCTTATCAAGAAGTTTTATTACGCCGGAATAGATTTTATCAATACCGAAAATTGCCCGCATTATCTCGGTCCGCCCGGCGCCGACAAGTCCGGCGAACCCCAGTATTTCTCCCCGGCGTACCGAAAAAGAAATATTCCGGATAAAATCGGTTGTCAGGTTATCACAAGAGAAAAGCACTTGCCCTATAGACCTGTCTTTATATGATTCACTGAGCTGTTTGTCCAGAGTCCGGCCAACCATCATCTGGATCAGTTCATCAATCGGCGCCTTATCTTGATCTTTTTGACCAACCAGTCTGCCGTCCTTAAAAACGATGACTTTCTGGGCAATTTGGTTAACCTCGTTTATACGGTGAGAAACATAAAAGATAATTCTGTTTTCTTCCTGGAGTTTCCTGATTATTGAAAAGAGGATTTCGATTTCGTTGTCCGAAAGGCTTGCCGTCGGCTCGTCAAAGGCGATAATGACGGAATTCCGGCGCACAGCCTTCATGATTTCGACCATCTGCTGGTGTGCAACGCTTAATGTATTTACTTTTACATCCGGCTTAATATCGATTTTAAATCGTTCCGCGATTTCGACCGTAAGCCGGTTCATCAGACCAAAGTCGATTACATTGGCTTTACTGCGCGGCCAGTCGCCGAGAAATACATTTTCCGCAACCGTCATGTGCCGTATAACCTGCCGTTCCTGATAGATTGTACTTATCCCGCACTCAATAGCGTCCTTGGGACGCTGAAAATGTTTCACTTTCCCGTCAATTAAAAATTCTCCCTTGTCGGGGATATAGTCGCCATTAAGAATCTTTAACAAAGTTGACTTACCGGCGCCGTTTTCGCCCATCAGGGCATAAACATAACCTTTCTGCGCCGAAAAACTTATGTTTTCCAGCGCCCGTACACCGGGGAAAAATTTGCTGATGTTTCTAAATTCTACAACTTCCGCCATGAATTGACCCTATAGAAATATGATCCCCTCAAAAATTGAAACGCGCAAGTGATTTTTGCAAAAACAGCAATTTTTACAACAAAACAGCAAAAACCAATTCCGGGGGGAGGTATACGGGCGTCTTGCATTTTGGGAAGGGCAGAATATCAGATCTTGCCCCGGTAATCCGCGGGCCACGCTCCTATCAGATTTTTGAAGGCGTTGCAGAAACTTCCCTCGCTGGAAAAACCGCAGGCATGGGCAATTTCCTTGATGGGTAGAGAGGAACGCCTCAGCAGATGATTGGCGGTGCTTATCCGGGCCATCAGCACATAACGATGGGGAGTATACCCTATTTCTTTTTTAAACTGCCGGATAAAGTGAAAAGGAGACAACGCCATCCGCTCCGCGAGATCTTCGGACTTGAGCGGCTTTTGGATATTTTCGGATATGTAGGTCAGTAAATCGTCCCAGGGCGCTTCCTGTTCCGGAACAGGCGAATTTCCCAGCAGAAATTCGGTCATGACAGCCACAAGGTGCTTGTTGTTTATTATATCATTTACTCCTTTCTTTTTATCGAATTTTTCATAGATGTCGTATAAATTGTTATAGATAATCTGTGAACGGGCGGAAGGGAGAGATTTAAGCACGGAACAATTGGTGTTTTTAGTGGTTGTCCTGAAATAATCGTGAACGATAGTCCCGTCAAAGTGTACCCACACCATTTCCAGTTCTGAACCGGCCAGCGTACCATAAACATGAGAATGATAACAGTCCAGCAGAAAAGCGTCGTTTTCGCAGAGAATGATCCTGCGGCCGTTTTGGTAAACATAGCCTTTTCCGTTTTTTACAAATAAAGCCAAATAGCTGCCATAGCTGCTTCTGATGCCGTTATGAATCAGATAACCGTCATAGTTATCCCGGGTAACCCGGTAGGTTTCATCGCAAAAATAATAACCGCTTGAACTTGGAGTCAGAAAAATTTTGCGATCGTGCTCTTTCGGAGTGTGAAAGTATATATTGGACTGGGGCAGCACGCCTCTTTCGTGAAGTTTCATCTTCGCAATACGTTCCCGGTTTATGATACAATGAAAAAAATCCCTGTCAAGGGGTACAGGGGCAGGGCATCGGCGTTTATTTTTTTCAGCATCAAAATTCCCCCCAAAGCAGCACACTTTGAAGAAAAAATTCACCACCAAGTCGAAAAAGTCGAGAAAGTTCATCAAGCGGAGTATGAAGCGCTTCTTTTTTCCCTTCTTGCTTTTTATACTTCTTCGACTTATTTGACTTAGAGGTAAAAAATTCTTCAAATGAAAGTAAACGCCGATGCCCTGCTAAAAAGGCTTGACAAAATGGAAACTATGATATACATTGTACAATATGGAATTAATAGTTGATGCAAGTGCATTAATTTGCATTATTCTCAATGAACCGGAAAAGATATGAAGATTGATATTTTGGAGGTACAAAATGAGAATATATAAATATTCAGAAGCTCGCCAGAATTTTTCTACTGTTTTGAATACTGCATTAAAAGAAGAAGTAATAATTACACGAAAGGATGGTAATAGATAAAGACTGGATTAAAACCGGGGAAGGTGAAATGTTTACGGCCCCGCCGCCGGATATTAAACTTGAACGATTGATTGAAATATACAATACATTGGACGGATTATTGAAAGAATGTTTATTAGAACAGTCTGATATTTTATTGAAGATATATAAAGACAAAATAGATAAGAAATAATAAAATTTAATTGATTACAGTCGCGCAAGGGATTGAAGCGGTATCCTTTTTTGCCGGAGGCAAAAAAGATACAAGCGGAAAGCCCGGTCCGTGCGCCGCAGGCGTACGGATGCGCCCAAATCCGTATAGTCCCGGATATTTTTCCGCTTCATGAATTTCACCCGGATGGCCGCGAATTTGTCCGCGATGGTCAGTGTCCGTCCGTGGTTATTTTTGAATTCGGATTTTCCGCGTCGGCAATCATCAAATTTTAAGAAAAAACGCAAATTTCTCACTTTTTTTCATTTTCATTGAAGCGCCTTGCATCTGAACACCCTATTAAGGGTATACGGAGGTGCGTATGAAGACTTTTTCCTTCAGGCTCTGTGCGCTTGTTCTTTTGGGAGTAATGCTTGTTTCCTGCAAACGTGAGGCGCAGGCCCTCTCCGCCCCGGAGAGGGCGGAGATACGGGATGACGGCATGACGGGTTTGAATGAGGCTCCCTCTGTCAGTCTGGAAGAGCTGGCGGAGGCGGAACGGGCGGGAACCTGGCTGAGCGGTATGGGGCTTCTTGAATCTTCCATTCGGGAGGCGGCCGGGGATTTCGGCGGGGCGCTTATTGCCGCGTACAGGGAGTTGGCTGTTGCCTACGGACGGGGGCTTGTAGCGGAGGACGCTCTGGCGGAAGGGCTTGGCAATGTGCTGGAAAACCCGGAATTCCGGCATGAGGGGAGGGAGGATGCTCTGAAAGCCGCCGAAGGGATCATGGAATTCCGGCGGGGGAATTGGGACGCGGCGGCGGAACGGCTTAAACCTTTTGCGGCGGCGGAAGATCCCGACGGTTTTGTCCGCTGGCTGCTTCTTGTGTGTGAAATTGAAGGCGGATTGAACAGTGAGGGCCGCAGGGCGGTCTATTCTTCCCTTCGTTCCCGTCATGGGTTTTTTCCGGAGTATTGGCGGCGGGGTATGGATTACTTTTCTTCTTCCGTTCCTATCGCCGCTTCTTACGCGGAAAACTGTATCAATCTGGCGCCGGATGGGCCTTTTGCCTCCGACTGCCGCCGTTTTCTGGCTGTTCAGGCGGGGCTAAGCGAGGATGCCGGAGAAGCTTTGAAAACCAGGGCCGAGACGGAAACGCTGATACGGGCCGCCATGGCGGGCGGCAATCCTCTTCCGCTTGCCGATCTTTTCCCTTTAATTGCTCTGCAGGATAACTCCTATACTTTCGCGGCCCTGGCGCTGCTTGATGAAGCGGCTTCCAGGCCCCTCTTCCGTGACTGGTTCAGTTCCGAGGCGGACAAGGCCCAGGGGAGGCTTGCCGAACGGCTTAAGTTTTTGTGCAGGGATCAGGGGAGGCTGTAATGAAGGCTGTGTTTTTATGTGCGGTTCCGCTCTTCCTGCTTTTTTCTCTCCTTTCCTGTACCGGGAAAATGAATGAAGCGGAATTGCTGGCCTATGTAAGGGCCGTGGAATCTTACCGGGCCGGACATTTCCGGGAGGCGGCCGACGCGGCTTCGGGCATCGGGAACTTCGTACCGGTTCTCCTGCTCCGCGGGAAGGCGGAATATTTTTTGGGGAATACCGCCGCCGCGGAAAAATATTTTAACAGGGCAATGAGGGGCCGGAACGGGATGGGAGAAGCGGCATTGTATCTGGTGCGAGTTTACCGGGAAGAGGGCAGGGCGGCGGAAGCTCTGCGTCTTGCGGAAAAGATTCTTGAATCGGATCCCTCGAACACAGGAGCCCTGCGTCTTGCCGCTTCCCTGAACCGGGACAACGCCGCCGCAGTATCTCTGCTGGACAGGGCGGTTGAAGCCTCCGGGGAAACGGCACTGGTGTATCTTGACCGGGCCAGGTTCCGCTGGACGGCAGGCAGGGCGGAAGAGGCTCTGGAAGATCTGCGGAAGACAAGGATTCTGCTGCCACAGGAGAGTGTCATTGTAAAATCCGTAACGAATCTGGAAAGGGCCATCAGGCAGGCATCCTATACGGTGGAGGCGTCAAAAGAATGAAGAAAAAGATTTTTTTGGTTTTGGCCGTGACGGTGTTTCTTGTTTCCTGCGGAACCTCTCTCCCCTCACGGTACAGTATCCGGTCCTGGCCCGGCAGTAATTATGTCAAGGGAAGGGTAAAACTGCGGGAAATTACCGTTGACAGAACCGGTGGAACCTCATCCCTGGAGGAGGAGGCAAGGGGACTGGTTTTTATGTATCTGCGGGAAAAAGGCTACTCTCCTGTCGGAGAGGACGAGGACGGGGATTATCTGGTGGATATGATACTCCGGGAAAGGGAGTATATCTCAGGCTGGAAGACAAAGCGATCCATTGCGGCGGATCTGTGTTTCCGGCCCGGCAGTATCTCTGCCGCTTCTCCTGCCGGCGCGTTAATGCCCGTCTCCGCAAGCCGGGTGGTCTGTACCGGAGAAGAGAGTCTTGCTTCATCAAAGACACTGGGGAAAATAATCAGGCTTGCTGTCGGACGGGGAATCAGGTCTCTGGAGAAGAACAGGTGAAGAAGAGAGAAGCTGTGCTGACGGGAATCCTCTTTGGCTTTAGTCTGGTGTCCGTTTATGCGGAATCCTTGAGCTTTTCCGGCGCGGCGGACATGGCCGCGGAAAATTCGGCGGAGATCCGTTACGAGAAAACACGGCTTTCCATCCGCCGGGGAGCCTGGATACTGGGATTGAGGGCCTACTTTCCGTCCCTCAGTATTACCGCTTCGGAGGATGACAGGCTGCAGGAGATAGACGCGGACAGCTTTCTTAAAAATTACGGGCTTACTGTTGAACAGTTAATTTTTGACGGAGGAAAACTGGCTGTGGAAAGACGGCTTGAAAGAATGGATATTTCCCTTTCCGAAGCGAAGCTGCAAAGCTTGAGATCGGAAACAGGCTATGAGGCCGTAAGGGCCTACCGGAACCTTTTGAGCTCCCGGCAAATTCTGGAGATTCAGGAATCTTCCCTCAATTCACTTTCCGAACAGCGGAGAATTCTTGCGCGGGAACTGGAATTGGGATTGGCGCTGCCCGCGGATCTTGCCGACGCCGATCTCAAGGTGGGGGAGGCCCGCCTGCTTGTCGTTTCCCACAGTATAGAACTAAAGGAAGCGGAGGAACAATTTGCGGAAGTTCTGGCCCTCGATGAGATCCCGGAATTGATCGAGACGGTGGATACCGAAAGAAAGGCTGTTACCCTCTCAAAGGAAAAGATAAGGGCTCTGGCGGAAAACCGGAGCCCGGCTCTGGCCGAGGCCCGGCTCAGCATTGCCAGGCGGGAAGGGGAACTGAAGTATGCGGATCGTTCATGGATACCGACGGTGAAGCTGTCGGGAAATTTCGGCCTTGCCGGGCGGAGCTATCCGCTCAGCAAATACAACTGGTCCGTCGGTCTCAGTCTTGATTTTTCAGGTCCCCTTCTGCGTAACACTACTTCCGCATCCTTCAGCCGGGAACCGCCTTACGACAGGACAGGAAGGCTGCAAAATTCATTTACCCCGCTGCCAGATCCGGCCGGAGCCCTGGGGCGTTCCCAGGCCGCCTCTCTTCTCTTTGAGGAACGCAGTAACTATGAAAGATCCCTCAAACAAACGGGAAAGAATGCCGTCCAGCAGCTTGAAAAGTACGGTCTCCTTGAGGATAAACGGCTTCTGGCCGCACAGACTGTAGAGTTGGCAGAGGAAAAATACCGTCTTGCGTTTCTCAGGATGGAACTGGGGCAGATAACAAGGACGGAACTCATGGAAACGGAGATTGAACTTTCCCGGAAGAAGGTCGAGGCAGTCCAGGCGGCGGCGGCACTGCTGGAGGCGGAACAGGAACTGGAAAAGATGCTGGATCTGCCGCCGGGGAGCATTGAGTCTCTTGAATCCCGGCTTGAACGAGAAGAAGGAGGAGCATGATGCGCAAACATACCGGTATATTTTGTGCGGTTCTGGTTTTGCTTTCCTGTAGAACCGGTGTCAGGACAGGGGAGGAGGCGCCGCTGCAGGTTCGGGGAATCGAAGCCGGATTGCGGAAGATCCCCGATGAAGTTTCTGGATTCGGTTCTCTTTCCTATCTTACCAAGATAGATGTAGCCGCTCCCCAGGACGCAAGGATACTGCGTATCCGTTTCAGGGAAGGCGACCGGGTAAACAGGGGGGATCTGCTTGTCGAACTGGAAAATCCCCAATTTGATTTGGCCCTGCGGAGGGCGGAGGACGGTTATGCGCAGGTAAAGGCGGATCGGGATCTGGCGTATTCCAGGCTTCTGGAAGGAGAATTCCGGGCCGAGGCGGAGATCCTCGGTATTGAAAAAGCGGAAATGGAACTGATCCACGCGCGGAAAAACTATGAGGAGGATGTCCGTAAATTCAAAATCGAAGAGGCGCTCTTCGATGCCGGAGGCGTGACGGAAGAAGAAATAAGGAGCAGAAATTTTGAACTGGAAAACCTTCTGTCGGAAATAGCGCTCATGGAAAAGGAGCTTTCCATCCGCAGGGTCGGACTCAGGGAACAGGATCTTTTGGCCGCGGGTATCGTTTCCGGGAATGGGGATGAACCCATGAAAGGTTTTATCGAGGTAAAGACACTGGGACTCCGAGCGGAACTGGCTTCCGCGGAGGCGCGGCTTCTGGCCGCTCAGCGGGAACTGGAATCGGCAAAAATTGCCCTTGAAGAATTTCAGATCCGCAGTCCTGCCGATGCGGTAGTAGGGGCCCGTTATCTTGAGGAAGGCGAGCGGGTCAAACGGGAAGATAAAATACTTACCGTTATGAATACCGCTTCCTTTTATGCCGTCTTTCCTGTCCGGGAATCGGAAGCAATGAGGATCGAAAAAGGTATGCCCGCGCGGGTTCTTGTCGAAGGGGATGGTTCGGGGATCTGGAGGGAAGGTTTGGTGGATCTGGTTTATCCACAGGCGGACAGTCAATCATTAAGTCTTTTAGTACGGGTGCTGCTGCCTTCTCCCGAAGGCGAAGACCGCTCTTCATTTGAAAAATTAAAACCGGGCATGTTTGTCCGCTCGGTGATCAGGCTGGGGGAGGGCAGACAGGCGGTAGTTATAAAGGAAACTTCTATTTTGAAACAGGATGAACAGACGGGCAGCGTCTTTGTGATAAAGGGCGGTGTCCTTTCCACCCGCAAGGTTGAACTCGGCATGCCGATGGGTGAAGAAAGGGAGATACGCTCAGGTCTCAATGCCGGAGAAGTGGCGGTGGAACGGCCTGAATCAGGTTTCCGGGAAGGTATCCATGTGGTTCTTGAATAAGACGGCCGCCATTATCATTCCTGCCGCAGTATTGCTGTCATGCGGTTTTGTGGATCTCCGTCCGGTAGGATACGGATATTTTCCTTCGGAAGCGGAAACAGTGCTGGAGGATCCGTACTCGCCGGTATCGGTATATTTTGATACCGAAATGGAAGAAAATGAAAGTTCCGGTATCCTGAAGGTTCACTATACCGGCGGAAATATTGAGGGAGATCTCCATTGGGAAAACAACAGTCTCATTTTTATTCCGCTCTCTCCCTGGACGCCGGGCAGACGCTATACTCTCTCTGTTCTCGGGACTGTGTATACAAGGGATAAGCGGGACATCAGGCTGGATAATCACATACCCTTTTATGCCCTGTCCCGTTCCCCCTCTCCGGTAGTAGAGGCTTCGTATCCTGAGGACGGAGCGTCCGTTGGGATAAGTCCGGAAGAAGGACGGGTGGAATTGAAATTTTCCGTGCCCATGGACAGGCCCAGTACGGAGAGGGACTTTACGGCGAGCGCTTTTTCCGGGAAGGTGTTTGAATGGAAGGATGACGACAGGATCCTTGTTATCCGTGACAAAAAAAATCTTGAAGCATGGAAAGTTTATCAATGGAGCGTGGGAACAGGAGCCGAAAGCCGGGAAGGACTTCCGCTGGCCAAAAAGGTTTCCGGGCAGTTCACCACGGATCTCGATCGCAGGAGGCCTTCGGTTCTGGAATGTTACCCCCTGCTCTTTTCCGGGGGAAGCTGGTTTCCCACAGGAGAAAAACTTGAAGACGGATTAAGACCGGGCCTCGCCGTCGCCATAAGTTTCAGTAAGCCCATGGACGAAAATTTCCTTAAACAGATCCGGTTTGAACCGGGACTGAGCGGCAGGACGGAACGGCTTTCCCCTTCATCGCTTGTGTATATTCCGGATCGTGATCCGGAACCTGAAAGCTTCTATGTCCTTACCGTTTCTTCGGAAGCCAGGGATACCGCGGGCCTTGAAATGGAAGCGGATTTCAGTCTTGGTTTTAAGACGGCGATTCCGTATCTCCGTATTTATTCGTTTTCCGCAAACGGCGGTCCTGAAATTTCAGGTTCTCCGGAACAAACGGTACCCGTGGAAGTTGATCCTGCCCTGGATGGGGTACTTCGTTATAATATCCGCTTTCTCTATCCTTTCAGCGAAGAGGCAAGGCGGGACGCTCCGCTGCGTATCAGCTTGAGTTCTTTTTTTCCCGCGGATCTCATTACGCCCAGACTCCGTTTTGTAAGCTGGCTCTCGCCCGATACCCTGAGGATGGAATGGGAAGGCCTCATTCCGGGAATGACAGGAGAGAAACACTATTACAGGCTTCTCATACCGGGCGGCAGGAGCGGTGTCGGCAACGGAAGCGGCATCTATTTCCGGGATGACGCGGCGATTATGCTGGAGGCAGTTGAATGACAAAACTCACGTGTTTACCGTTTTGGGCGCTCATTTTGTCTTTCCTTTGTTTTTCAGGCTGCGATCTTCTCCGCCTCTCTCCATTTGAAGTGCTGTCCTGGAATCCGGGTGAAGGCTTCATGGAAGAGCCTGAGGACATTGAGGTTTCTGTTCTTCTTTCCCATGATCCTGACAGGCTTAGTGTTGAACGGTACTTTAGTCTGAGTGAAGACGGTACAAATCTTGAAGGGGACTTCCTCTGGAAGGGGGAACGCATATATTTTATCCCCAGGGCGCCTCTTGAGCGGAATCACGAATATGTTATTAGTATAACCGCGGACGCCAAAGACAGCGCCGGTCTTTCCATGGACAGGAGTTTTGCGGGCAGTTTCAGCACCAGGCCGCCTGTTTCACGTCCCAAGCTTGTGTCGGTGTTTCCCGAAGACGGCGGAACCATGACACAGGTGAGGGGAAGTATCCGTCTTGAATTTTCCGAAGATATTTCCCTATCCTCATGCACAGATTCTGTCAGCTTAAGTCCGGCCCTTCAGGGAATCTGGATCTCGCAAAAACCTGATACGGCGGTCTTTATACCGGGAGAGGATTGGAAGCCCGGTACGTGTTATACGGTCGGCATTCAGTCTTCCCTGAAGGGAAAAACAGGCCTTTCCATGGGCGAGGAGAGATCTGTGAGTTTTACCGCCGGAACCGACAGGGAGAAACCCTTCCTGACCGGGGCATGGCGGATTGACGGAATGACAGAAACACTGTTGCAGGCGGATGACAGGGAGGGAAAGATCGTGAATTCGGGCTGGGGAAAGACATCGGTTCTGCTTCTCCGCTTTTCGGAACCGGTAGATACTCTTTCGGTAAAACAGTGCCTGTCCTGCGAGGCTGTATCCGGCCTTGTTCTTGAAGCGGAGTCGCTGTCGGGAACGGAGCTGAGGTTCAGCTTAAAGGAAATGCCTCTCTGGGGAAGCCGTTTTATAGTGCGCCTCGGGGAGGGCGTTAAGGATGCCGCGGGAAACGCAAGTACGGACAGTTTTGTCTTTACCCTTTGCGCGGACGGTGAGTCTTCACGGCCGCCTGAATTCAGGGGTATCAGGTTTCCCATGGCTCCCGGAGATCCCCTGGACTGCATGCCCCGCAAATATACTATTTCCGATGCCTATGCGGGCCTTCCCCTTACCAACGAAACTTATCATTATCCCTACAAGGAAAATGTTGACTGCTGGATAGAACTTTACTTTGAAACCTCAGGCGGAGCAGCGATAGATCCTCTGGAGATAGCCCGTTGTTTCCGTGTGGAGGCAACAAACGGAGCCGTTTCCTTTAATCCCCGCATGGTAGTGAACGAAAACTTCAGTATAAGTGAAGCGGTTTCAGGATGGGAAAACTACAGGAGGCTGGAAGTCCGCGGAATCCTTACCAACTTCGTATCCTCAGGCGTGGTGAGTTTTGTCATTGATTCAGGATTCCTCGACAGTAACGGTAATACCGGGGAAGAGTACCGGCTTCCCCTTTTAAAGTAGGAAATATGAAGGGATTGATAAGCGCCTTTGCGGGCCGGCCTGTGGCAGTTATTATGATGCTCTGCGCTCTTCTCGTTGCCGCGGTTTTTTTCGCCTCAGGGCTGCCCCTTGAACAGCTTCCCGGCCTTGCGCTTAACCGGGTCACGGTGAAAACATCCTGGCCGGGAATGGGGGCGCAGGAGATCCGATCCCTTCTCACTATTCCTGTCGAAGATGCCCTCTCCCCGGTTAAAGGCCTTGAGAACATGAGGAGTGTATCGCGGGATAACTTTTCCCTTATCATTCTTGATTTCCGCTGGGGTATTGACGGAGCCGCGGCGGCGGTTCTTGTCCGTGAAGCGGTGGACGCGGTGTGGCCTTCCCTGCCTGAGGGAGTGGATAAGCCCGCGGTTTCTTCCGGCACTGTCGAAAATGAACCGTTCTGCATCATCGCTGTCCAAAGCCGTCATGGAGACGGTAACTTCGCCAGGAATCTTGCGGAGTATGAACTCAAGGCACGGTTGAGACGGCTTGGAGGCATAGGACAGGTGATACTGCTCGGCGGGGATGAAATGGAAGAACTGGTAGAGGCGGATGTGAGACAGCTTGCCGTCCGGGGAATCACCGTTTCCTCTTTGGCGGAATTGCTCTCTTCGGAGACAATGAATATGCCCGCGGGGATGGCAAGGGAAGGAGACAGGGAACTGGTAGTGGTTTCTTCGGGCCAGCCCGGTTCCGCGGAAGAATTGGCTTCCTTAAGTCTTTCGGGCGCGGGAGGACCTTTTAGGCTCTCCGATGCCGCCGCCGTTTCCCTGAGAAAGGCGGAAAAGAAGAGCCTCTTTATCCTGAACGGAGAAGAAGCCGCCGCTCTCAAGATATACCGCCGTCCCGGCTCGGATCCTTCACGTCTCTCCGGGGAAATCGGAAAGCTGCTGGAAGAGGCAAGAGAAAATTTCGGGGATGACGGGGAATTTTTTCTGGTGTATGATTCATCTTCCCTCATTTCGGGGGCATTGAATAATCTGCTTGTCTCCGCCGCCCTTGGGGTTTTCGCGGTAGTTTTCTCCCTTTGTTTTTTTATCCGGCATCCGCGTTCCAGTTTTCTGGCCGCACTTGCGATACCGGTTTCAACCGCAGCGGGTTTATGCGCCATTGCCGTCCGGGGAACTTCCCTGAACAGCATGAGCCTTGGAGGCCTTGCCCTGGGAATAGGCCTGGTTTCCGATTCGGCCGTCATCGTTCTTGAGGTACTCCACCGGCGTTTCGGAACCAATGCCGCCGCCCCTTCGGCCGGGGAGACAGGAGAAGCCGCGTCAACAGTAATGCTGTCGGGGGCCGCTTCCCTTCTTACCACCGCCGTAGTCTTTGTGCCCATTCTTTTTCTTCCCGGCCCCCTGGGAGCGCTGTTTGGGGATCTGTCCATAGCTCTGGTGGTTTCCATCACGGCAGGATGGATCTATGCGCAGTTCTGTCTCCCTTCACTTTACAGGCTCTGTTTCAAAACCTGCGGGGACACTTCTTCCAGGAGGCTTGAAGAATTCTACGAAAAATTCCTTCGTCTGGCAACTTCAAATTTTTTACGCATGATTCTTCTTGCCGCCCTGCTGGTCGGCGCCGGTATTTTTATCCTTGTTTCAAGGCCCCGCCACTTTGTGAGTCCTGATGAAGAAAGGGAACTGCGTCTTTCGGTTCTCTTTCCGCCGGGTTATATGCTTGAATCCATGCCGGAAAAAGGCAGGAAACTGACGCTGCTTCTCGGCGGACTTCCCGGTATCCGCGGAGTCTTTGCCTACGCGGGCGCCGAGGACGAAGACCTGATGCGTCTTTCGGAAAGCGGCTACCGTGAAGAGGAGTTGATCTTCCACTGCTCTATCAGTCCCGGAACAAAGAGTCAGGAAGCCAGGGATGAAGTCAGGCGGCTTCTTGAAAACTATTCCGAAGGGGAAATCAATGTATTTTTCCCGCAGAACAACGTAGAAAAACTGCTGGGTCTTTCCGAATCCAGAGTCATGGCAGTCCGGGGAAGAAACCCCGAAGAGACAATGCTCAGGGCAAAGGAACTGGCCGGCTTTCTCAGGGAAAAACTTGGGGAAGGAACGGAAATAATTCTTGACCCCTCCCATTCAAGGCCGGAATTCCGTATCTATCCTGACCGCGAAGCTTCCGCGCAGCTTGGCATACAGGCGGCGGATTTGGCGGGACTCCTCCATTCGATCACGGACGGCATGACAACAGGACAGCTTGAAGGCGGCGGAAGACCCATACCGGTAAGACTCAAAGGAAAGATGGAAGATGATCCTCTGGGCGCCGCGGCTTCTCTCCAAAATATCCCCATAGCCCTCGGGGAAGGAAACTCCGCGTTTCTGGGAAGCCTCTGCAGGATAGAGCGCCTTGAATCCCCGGAAACTCTCTCAAGGCTCAACCGCTCCGATGTGGTGTATGTAAGCGTTAAAGACGCTCCGGGAAATGTTATGAATGACCTCTTAAAATCCGGAGGCGCGTGGAATTTGATCCGTTCCGATGAGTCGGTTTTTACCCGCTACAGGCAGAGCCTTATCATCACACTTGTCCTGGTGATCCTCCTTCTCTATCTGGTGATGGGCGCGCAATTTGAATCATTCTTCCTTCCGCTTGTTCTTATGTTCAGCATTCCTTTTTCGCTGGCGGGAGCAGGCCCGGCTCTTTTTTTAAGCGGCGCTTCTATCGATTCGGGAGCCGTCCTCGGCCTCGCGGTGCTTTTTGGTTTGTCGGTAAATAATGCCATCATCCTTTACGAGATAGGCATGGAAAAGCTGGACGGAATCATGCGGGCCGAAGAAGCTTTCCGGAACGGCGCCGTTGAGCGTTTCCGGGCAATATCGATCACCACTATAACTACAGTCTTTGCGCTTCTGCCCATGGTCTGTTTTCCCATGGGGGCTTCCCAGCGATCCATGGCCGCGGCCATGCTGGGCGGAATCACCGCCTCCACTTTACTGTGCCTGTTTGTCATGCCGCATGTATTAAGCGTTCTTGTCAGGAGAAAGATTTAAGTGAAAACAAATTCCTGGCTTGAAAGAAAACATGCCGCCTTCTGTATCCTGATGATGGCCGCCTCCGTTTCCGTTGCCCTTCTTGCCATGAGGGATAACCGGAAGGAATACGACGCCTCTTCCTACACCCTCACCTTCAGACACTACGGAGTCGACGCGGAGGAAATGGAACGAAGCATCGCCATTCCTCTGGAGGATGCCCTGGCGCCTCTGCCGGGACTTCTCCATATTACCAGTACCAGTGAAAACGGAAGAGTGAGGGCCTTCCTTCGCTTCGATCCTGACTTTGCTTCTTACGGGCGTTATGAGGCTGTCCGGGATGCGGTAGAAGAAGTGTATGAAACTTTGCCCAGATCGGTACAGCGGCCCGAGATCCTTTCGTCAAGCAACTCGCGTATTCCCGTCTGGTCCGCGGCTGTGTTTTCACGCGGGGAAGCGGGAACGAATAACGGAAACCTATCCGAAACGCTTGAACGTTTTGTAAAACCGCGCTTTGAAGCCCTTGCCGGAGCCGGGGAAGTGGAGCTTTCGGGAATCGCGAACCGGGAGATCCGTGTCGCCCTGGATCCCGAACGTTCCGCGTCCCTGGGAATCAGACCCCTGGATCTGGCGTCTTCCCTTGCCGGCAGCGATCTCATTCTGCCCGCAGGCCGGATTGAAAGCGAAAACCGCAAGACCCTTCTGGTTCTTGACGGCCGTTACCGTAAACTTGAAGACCTCAAAAAAGCGTCTTTCGATATCAATGGAGTCCGTATCAATCTTGAAGATATCGCGGAGATCCGTGAAGGAGAAAGGGAACCTGATAATTATTCCAGGCTCGACGGAGAGAGGGCCGCAGGCATCATGATCATGCCCGCGTCGGGGGCGAAGCTCGGTAAACTTTCCCGTGAAATAAAGAGGGAACTGGAAGCCATTAAAGATCTGCCTCTTGATTTTCAGGTATTGCTCGATCGGGGAGAGGAGGAAACGAAGGCTTTCAGATCCCTTATACTGGCGGCCCTTGAGGGAGCCCTGGCGGTTTCATTGATGACTTTTCTTATGATGCCCGGAGGAAAAGTATCTCCGGCGGTTTTTCTTTCCGTGCCCCTCATCTCTGTTTTTTCTTTGGGCCTCCTCGTTTTCTTTGGCTTTTCTCCGGACAGACCTCTCCTCTCGGGCATAGCATCAGGACTTGGGGCGGCAGTTGACGCGGTCATCATACTTGCGTGGGAACTGAGGAGAGCGGAAACGGCGGCGGAAGGTTTAAGGGTACTGGGTTCCCTGGCGCCTCCGCTCATTTCATCATCATGTACTACAATCGCCGCACTCATACCCCTTGTCCTTATGGATATCGGTGAAGAGTGCAGAACTCTTGCCTGGGGATCCGGAACGGTCACACTTATCGCCCTGCTTGCCTCTTTCAGTATTCTGCCTCCATTCATATTCAGGGGCGGAAAGCACGGAGAGGCTGCCGCGTCTCATCGCGGAATCCTGAACAATGATTCCCGTCATTCCCGGGGACGGGGTATGGCTCTGCCTGTACGACAAAAACTTTTAGCGTTCCTCCGTTTTATAAAACGCAGAAGTTTAAGAGCGCTGGCTTTTTCCTCAGGATTGGTACTGCGGTTTCCCGTGCTTTATGTTGCCGCGGCCTTGATACTCAGCGGGGGCGGCATACTGGCCCTTGGATTCATCCGGCCTGATCCGGGGGGAAATGAAAGTCCCGGTTCCATCTATGCCCATATAGAATTTGAAGGGGGTTTCCGCGCGGAAGAAGCGGACAGACTCATGGGAATATTTTCCGTGAAGCTGAAAGAAAATTCCGCGGTAAAACATATTCAGAGTTCCGCCCGTTCCGGTTCGGGTTCCCTGCTCATCAATTTTGATCCTGAAAAGGAAAAACCTGAAGACTTAAAGAAGGAAATCAGACGCATCGGTATAAACGGGGCCTTTATCTATTTTCCGGAAACAGGAAGCGGGGAAAGGAACTGGACTATCAGTGTCTTCGGGGACGATTCATCCCTCTGCAGAAAATTTGCCCGTGAGGCCGCCGGGCTTTCGGCATCGTCGGGACTCGTAAGAGAAACGGTACTCAACTTCAAAGACGGCGGCGGCCGTATCGATCTTTACCCCGACAGGGAACGTTTCCGTGAAGCCGGAGCGTGGTTCTATCCTGCGGCGGACACGATACGCCGGAATGTTCACGGTCCTGTCGCCTATAAACGTCTTGAGGATTCCGGAGAGGTAGACGTCCGTGTCCTGGGAGCCGGTATTCCGGACAAAGAAAAAGTCTTTTCCATTCCGCTGACACTTAAAGATGCATACCCGGTCAGGGTTGATTCTCTCATGAAGGTTACAGAAAGCCGGGAAGGCAGCGCCATTGAAAGGCAGGGAAGACGCCGCAGCGCTTCATTTACGATCCGCACGGGGCCGCTTGATCCGAGGCGGCTGCGGAAGTCGATCATGCCTCTCTTCGATAGAATGGAACTTCCTCCCGCTTACAGCATTGTCTTCGATCAGGATGCCATAAAACAGGCTGAAAATCTTTCCGGGACGATACTGTGGTTTCTTCTTGCCCTGCTTTTCTGTTCCATGGTCATAGCCGCGTCCAGCGAGTCCCTCAAGGCTCCGTTTGTCATCCTGCCGGTGATTCCTCCTTCCCTGGCATTGCCGTTATTGATTCTCCTGATCCTCGGGAAGCCGCTGAATGAAGCGGCGGCCGCATCATTTATAGCGCTGTCGGGAGTCGCGGTGAATGCCGCGGTTCTTGTCGCGGACGCCCTGGCTTCCCTGCCCCGCGGGAAGCGGCTTTCTTCCACGGGCATGTACTTTATCCTCAGATCAAAGTCGCCGCTCCTTTTAGCCACCGCCGGTACCACCATGGCCGGAGCATTCCCCCTGTTTTTCAGCGCCGGAGAACCGGGGAATTTGGTACAGATCCTGTCGCTGGTTATTTTCTGGGGTGTGCTCTCTTCATTTATCTGTTCCATTACCCTGGTGCCGGCGCTGTTTATTTTGTTTGAAAAAAGAATTGCAAAAAATGATTTGTAAGATTTGTAAATGGAAAGAACTAAAGTGGTCATGGTAAGAAGTCCTGCTTGTGCAGGGCGGGTATCAAGATTCGGGGCCATGTATGCTCACTCTTTCTTCTCGTACCGTAAGGAACATCTTCATAAAGGTGTATCTGTTTTCTTTGACTCTCTGTCTGTTTGCCCAGACAAAACCTGATGTCAGGGGTTTTAACCAGCCGGTGTTTGATTACCATTTCAGTACGGCGGATATGGAAACGAGTCCCGAAGCCTGGATGCAGGCCGCGGAGAGAGGCATAAGCCTTGCCTCCGAATCATGGGAAAAACTCGCATGCGAGTTTTATGATGATCCGCTTCTCTTTGCGGAAGCAAAAAACCTCCTTAAGGACTGGACTGAGGATGAACTGGAGAGACGTTTTACCCAATGGCTCTTTGAACGGTTCTTTATAAAGGCCGGTATTCTCGATCACTTGTCACAGAGTCTGGACGCTGCCCAGATACATTATACCTGGCATCTCGATGAAGACGGGAATGTCATCTTTGATCCCGCCTCGGGAGATCCCGAACCTGTAAGGCCGTGGGAGGCAGGACGGGAAATTGAAAGCGACCGTTATCTTTGGAAGGATGAAGTCCGGACGGCCCTTGACGGCGGGGAGGAGGCATATCAGGAATCCATTCTCTACATGATACCCGAGGTACTGTGTTACATTGGCGAAGACAAGAGGAGCGGCCTGGAACAAAATATCAAGGCTGCGCTTACGGAAAAAAAATTCAGCCTGAGGAAGGAATTCGAGGAACTTGCCTCCAGGGAGGAACGTCTGTTTCTTGCCCGGCGTACAGGGGATTACTACAGCCTCCGCAGGAAGAGTGAAGACAAGGCCGCAACCGAAATTACGGCGGAACTAATCGGTGCGGCACAGGCAATATGCGATGAAGGAATAAACGCGCTGAAAAGCCGTATTGACGCCGCGGAAGCGGGAACCGGAGATCTGGTACTCGCCGGAGAGGAATGGCTTGAACAGTACCGCGTTCAGTTTGAACGGGGACTCAACGCGTGGACCGAAGCGGAGGAACGTTTCCTTGTCCGACGCCTCGAATGGCAAAGAGACGCGAATGAACGCTACGATACCGGCAACGAAGAATGGAGCGAAGCCTTCAGGCAGTTTGAGATCTCCAGACTGAAATGGGAAAAAGAAACGGACGAACTCCTCAAAACCGGAGAACTGCTTTTCAAGGAAGCTTCACAGACTCTTGAAAAGGCTATCGCCGAAGCTAAAGTCGAATTTGCCCAGGACGCGCAAAAACGGATCGACGCGGGAGCCTCAAAGGCCAAAGCCTATGTGGATATCTATATTACCTCATCCCAGGTATTGACAGGCGCCAGGGAGAATGTAAGATTCTGGGGACAAAGATACGGCGGCGTGCCGGATATATTTTCAAGTTATTTTCCTGTATGGATAAACAACGAAGAACAATTCTATGAAGAGACAACACATGTTGTAATCGGGAGAGATGATGATGGCAAAGACATATTTGAGGAAATATCCAACAAGCAAAAGCACGCGGCAAAGTATGAAACATTTCAGATAATTTATGAATGGTGGAAACTCTTTACTTCATATTATGCACGGGCCCTTGAATCCAGGAACGCGCTGGCGGAAGATTTTGCCCTGACCATGGGTTCGGGAGCCCTGAAGGATATTCTTGACGAAGGCGTAAACAGCGAGGATTTTAATCTTGATGAATACCAGATCGAGCTTATAAAGGCCAGGGCGGTCGCATCGTATTGGGAAAGACGGACGGAAATAACCAGGGCGGTGCTGAATTATGCCGAGGATCTAAGTTCCGGAAGAATTACCGAGGCCGAAGGCATAGAAGCCTTTGAAACGGCAAAAAAGGACTATCATGAAGCTATCGAAGCCTATGAGAAGATTCAGGCGGAATTATCCGTCGCGGGCCTTGATGTTTTGGACGCGCAAAAAAAACTTCTTGAATCTTCCAAAAAACTTGCCGTGGCCGAGGCCCGCCTTGAGGAACTCAACCAGGCGTATTCGGTATTGCTCGGCGCATACAGGACCAACCGGACGGATATTATCGAAGAACAGCTCAAGAATGAATACAAAAAACTTCTTGAAACCGCGGGGCAGCTGGACAGGAACGGTGCGGATGCGTCGTATATCAATTATCTTGAACGGGCAATTGAACTGAGCGGAGCGCAGGAACTTGAAACTCTGGGCGCCGCCTTGAAGATACTTGTCCTGGGAGACGGAGGGAAAAGCCTTGAAACCCTGCAGGGAGAAGCGGATGCCGTCAAGGTTTTTGATGCTGCTTCCGTTCCCGTTTCGATTGCGGCAACGGGCATTAAAGAAGATAATCCCCGGTACGAAACGATTTCATATCTTTTCCGCCTCAGGGATGAGAATCCCGCAGACGCCGCCGCCTATAATGTCCTTATTGCGGGTTTTACGGCTCTGGCAAAGACCGAGGCCGATGCCGCCCTTGAGATCCGTATCGAAGGGCTTAAACTGCTCCTGGCGAATTCGTTTTCCGTGGAAGACTGTTACATCAAAGCCGAACAAAGCCGCCTTTCGTGGATAGAGGCCAGGGCTGAACTTGAATACGATGCCCTGGGCTGTCTGCTTGACATTGAGGCTGATAACGAAGAAGCGGAATTTCTTTCGGCGTTTTATTCAGGCGATCCTGCGGATACCGTTTTCATTGGCGGACTTATGGAAGACCTGAATACCCTGATACAGGCAATACATGACAACGATGAAAGGGGAATTACCGAGCTTGCCGATGAGAATGAAACGATCCGCCGTTTTTTGGCCGGAGAGAATTTGTTCTACGGAACGGAAGCCTTTGTTCGTAACGAGATTGGTTCATATTACTACCGGCAGGGACTGTTTGAGATCTACCAGTCAATCGCGTTCATGAGCGACGCGGGCAGGAAGATGTCATGGAACAAAAGTACCGCGGAATTAAAACTGCTCTTTGAATCCATGAACATTGAAGCCGGTGAGGGATACCTTCCCTCTGCCGATAAACTTGTACGGTATTTTCTGGATGATCCTCTCAAAACCGAAGAGGCGTTAACGGAATTTCTCTGCCGTTTTGATCGTTCCCTGAATCAGATTCCGTCATGGATCGGTCAGGAGATTGAAGAATGGAAGTCGGCCCTCATCGATCTCGCGGCGGCCGGGATGATTAACGCTTCGGTCGGCCCCGCGTGGACACGGGAGGATATTGCACACAAACTTGAAGAAACCACCGGGAAAATGGATGCCATCACACTTATATATGAAGGACTTTCGTTCAGGGGAAAGCAGGCTTTTGATGAATTCAACGAGGCATGCCTGGAACTTGATAGAGAATACAGGATCCTCAATAACAGCTTATTGCTGCTCGGCGCCTATGAGACAATGCGGGAGGCTGTGTACCGTGACGGGAGTGATAATAAAAAACACTGGCGGGAATACATCACCGAAGAAAATACCGGGACGGATAATCCGGGAATCGTCACGGCCTTTTCCTATCCTGAGGGACTCCTCATCGACGCAAAAGAAAAAATCGGCCGGATTACCATGCTGTTAAACGCCGCATTTGCCGTCTGCAATACAGAGGCGGCCGAAGCCCTGAACGGTGATTTTATTGCAATCGCCGATGCCTATATCAACAATACAAAACTGGCCTGGGATGAAAATAACATAAAGGAGACGCGGTATCTTCTTGTCGAAAACTACAGTTATGAAAAACGGGAGTATAAAAAACTCTTTTCATACGAGGAAATATACCGGAGAGACATTGCAATCGTCGCCTCCATGCTGGACATCATAAGAAATCAAAACACAAGTCTTGCCGAAGAAATCAAGAAGATGATGAAGCAAATGGAAGATCATGCAAACGAGATAGAGGCTCTCAGTATAGAATACGATAATAACGCCCAATCATTCTTGCTTTCCGGTGAGAACTATGATAATCTGTATGCCCAGTCCAAGGAGCTTTTTGAGAAGATGGAAGACTCAAGACTTTCCTACGAAAAAAAGGATGCCGTTAACCGCTGGGCCGCCACGGCCTATCTTGGAGTAGAGGATGAACTCGAAGAACTGTCCCGCTCCGTTGAGCATCTTATGAGGGCGGAGGCGGCTCTCGCGGCACTTGAATCCCTTTATGACGACAATGCCGAACGCCGTCCCTATGATGACGCCGAATACGAAAACCTGTATCAAAAATACAGGGAAGAATTTTCCAATATGCTTGCTGCCCTTAATACGATTGACCGGCTGGAAGAGGCAATAGCAAACGAAACGATCGTTAATGCCGGATATTATATGGATTATATGTCCACACTGAAAGCTTTCGGCGGAGATCTGTTTCTATATGAAAAGAATGATTACAGCTATGTTTCTCCCGCCGATAAATCCGCCTGGGGAATACAGGATATCATTACCGTAAAAGACGGAAAACTTGTCTTTAATTTTGAAAGCGGCTTCCGCCTGCAGGGAACGGATTATAAAAACAGCGCCCTGCTTGCCGCCTATTTTAACGATGGACAAATTATCGGCAATGAAACGAATGAGGCAACCGGTTTTGAACTTGGCCTGAGAAACCTTGAGGCTTTTTTTCTGTCAATGGAATTGAATCGGAATAAGTACGAACGCTTTGCCCTGGCCAGGGATTTTCTTGTTGCCTGTTTGACCAATGAACATCATGCGGTTAGGGATTTCCCCTATGGCGATTTTCGATATATGATTAATGTTCCTATTTATATTGACTCTTCAAATACAGATATAACTTTCCTCAAGGCGTACTATGATGATGCGGATAATATTAAAAGCGGTACATTTCTGGGTCAGCATAACATGGCCGAATATCAAAACGCCTACTATGCCGAGTATGTGGGTGAATATATCGCCTATTGGACAAAGTTTATTACAGCAAGCAGGAGCGCCTGGGAAAGCTTAAGCGCCGAGGAACAGGAAAACCTGATGTTTTATCTTATCCTTACCATGAACGGAAGCGGCGGAAGTGACGCCGATGCGCTGGAAGGTTTCAGGAAAGCTACCTCTTATCTAAAATACAGGGAAGTCTACGAAAGGGCGTCGGGTCATCTGAAATATGCAAACGACAGGACGGGCATCTGGTTAATCGGTCCCGCGTATTGGCAGCCCATTGCAAACAGGCTTAACAACGTGGTCAACGATCTCAGGGTTCCCCTGGACTATACCAACAATCAGATCAACCAGGCCATGGAGTCGCTCAATTCTTCCATAACGGATATGAACAGCGCCTATGCGCTCTATTTTTCATCATGTGAACGTCTGGCCGGCCTTAAAGGTGAAAAGAAAGACGGCGATTTTGTAAGAGCGGCGGATATTCTTTATTCCCTCAGCCTCGCCGGAAACATAGCCGAATTTGATATAAATATCGTACTAAATATCTGGAACAGGATGCTTCTGGATTCGGGGGAAACATATTCCAGCGTCCTGGAAGCCCTGCAGGCAGTTAACCGCTGGATAAAGGCCGAGAAAGAAGATTCAAAACGGGCTCTCGAAAAAAAGTACGGCGATGATCAGGCAAAACGCCTGGAGGCGGAAGGAAAGTATCATCAAAGTTTAGAAGCCTACATGAACGGCGCCATAAGCCTGCCGGATTTGAAAAGTGATATGGAAAAAGTCTTTGGTAAAAACGCGGCGGCCCTGAAGAACCATCTTGAAAACCTCGACCAAGTAATCAGGAACGACATAGAAACAATGCTGACAGGCGGCAGAAATTACAGGAACGAATACGGCCTTCTTCTTGGTGAAATGGGGGACATACTGGAAAGGGTTTATGCTGGACGTTATCAGGCAGAACTGAGCGCCCGTGAAGCCGTTTGGCAGGAACAGCGCAGGGATCTGGTTTCAAAGTTGAGTCAATGGCAGGAAGATGTCGCTCTGCTCATCCAACGGGGAAGGGAGGATTGGATCTCAGGATCGGAAAAGATGAAGACTGCCTATAACGAGTGGAACAGGAAATTTCTTGCCGAGTATGAACGCATCGGGGAGGAATGGAACGAGGCATATCTTGAAGGCCTTGAAGACAAGGAAGCATGGCTGAAACAGGCCGAAGAAGCGGCGAATAATGCCCTGTCCGGAGCCGCGCTCGCCCTGTTGGGAGAGGACGCGGAAGCCGGCGCCCGGAAAATAGATACCCGCGATCCGATGTTGATACGGGTATACTCAGGCGAGGACATCAGTTTCGTAATGGACGAAATCATGTCGCTGGCTGGCATTGCCAATACAGGCAGGGCTTTTGCGGCAATTAACGGCGTAACGGGAACCATAGCCGCTCATGTTCAAAAGGGGCTGGGAGGCCCTTCTTCGTGGAATACGGGAATAATTCAAAGCGCGGCAAGACAGTTTGCCAGAGAGGCAAATGAAAAAACCGCGGAGCTTGAAGCAAAACGTCTTCTTCAGGAAGTCAAAGAAGCGGCCGAAAAAAGCAGTAAACAATTAGCGGAAAACATAGATAAGGCCAATAACAGCTTCAGGAAGAACATACACCGGATGTTTGCCATTGACAATCTATGGAGCCTTGCCGACGGTACATATTCCAAGGATGTGGTTGTTTATTCTTCACTTACAAAAACAGAATCCGAATACGCGGAAGTGAAGGCATACAGGGATTACATCGTGGATCCGTTTGAATTAAAGACCGATACAAGCGCAAGCGCCCTTAACGGCTTAAACTATCTGGCGATCCAGGGCCTGATCAGGAATATAGAAGATGAGATTAAGAGGGAGATGGAAAAACATTTCGGCAGGAGCGGAGAAGGAGGAAAGGAGATAGTCCGCTTCATTATAACGGAGAAGGATAAGATGTTTTACTATATGATGACGAGGGTCATGGTTGACGAAAACCTGGCGGATAGCTACGGAAACATACACGCGATCTCAGGTGACGGTGTATTTGATGTTGAAGAATTGAAACGTGTCCAGGATCCGGGAAAATTCGGGGAGCATATCGGATACGAACCTCTGTTCCGCACTTCCGATACCGGTTCAAAAGAGGCCATGTTCTGGGATCAGGGAAGAGGCGAACTTGGCAGGCTTATGACGGACTATACCTGGTGGCGGGTAAAGGAAGGGAAAGGTATTGCCATGGTAAACGCCGCCTTTTGGGATAAGCCGGTTTGGGATGACAGAAACAGTGTATTCAAGGCATTCACGATACGTGAAACCGCGGATGTTGTCGGCAAGGTAGCCGCCACTACCGCCGCTCTTGCATTAAGCCCTGTGTCAGGCGGATCAAGCATGGGCCTTGCTGCCATGGCTTTCACTGTAGCCGCGGTGGAAACCGCCGATGATTTCATCTTTTCCGTTATGGACGTTGGCGGAGGTTACAAGGCGGCGGATACGGCCCTCTTTGATTATTCAAAAACATTCGCCGTTTCCCTGGGAACCAATTTAATAAGCGGCGCCTTTAACGGACTCCCCGGTATTGGGGGAACATTTGGAACAGCAACGGGAGGAGGAGGCATCAAGGGCCTGGTAAGCGCGTCGGCATCCGGCGGTATAGGACGCTCCTTAAGCATTGGTGTTCTCAGTGGTATGGAAAGCGCCCTGAGCGGAACTTATGCAAGTATGGTGAACGCCATACAGTATACGGGGACCGGATTAACATTCTCAAACGATGTCTTCAATCAGGGCGTAAGCGGCCTGGGAACCGGCATGCTGAGCGGTATGGCTTCCGCTTTTACCGGGGGAATCCTTAATTCTTATGCGGGGGGACTGTATAATGCTTTGGGAATAGACGGGAGCAACCTGAACAACTTCATTGCCGGTTCAACAGGCGAGTTGATTGACTATGCATATACCGGCGACTTTACATTCAACCTCTTAAACGCGGGCCTCATCCCCGGACTGCGCGAAATGGGTTTGCTGGAACTCCATCTTGGCGATGACGGCCCCCTCATGAAATTCGGCTCCGACGGAGTTGATGTAAGCATGCTGGGGACGCAGATCCTGAACGCGGGTATCCGCTCATTGGTAAATCTGATTAGCGGCATCAACAGGCAAGAAGAGATTAACATAGATCGTCCGCTATACCCGGAAGAAGAACTGGAACCGGAGCTCGATCCAGAGTCTGATATCGAAGAGAGAGTCGACGCATTGCTTGAAAGAAGTGAAGCCGAAGAAGAATCCGTACATGAAACGCCTCCGGAACCTGACATCGAAGAGAAAGTTGCCGCGTTGCTTGAAAGAAGTGAAGCCGAAGAAGAACCTGTACATGAAACGCTCGAACTGAAAGAGCCGGAATTGAAAGAGCCTGAACTAAAAGAGCCGGTGCTGAAAGAGCCGGAATTGGATAAAAGCGAACTGGAAAAAAAGGAAGCCGAGAGAATTGAAAATGAACAGAAAAAGATTAAAAGAGAAGCGGAGGAAGCGGAAGGTGAAAAGCAGTTGAAAAAAGCAAGAGAATTATATGTGGATGTCCCAGCAAAGCCCGGAAAAAATAATCAAAAAACATTAGGTGCAGTTACAGGGTTGAAAGAAAATAATACATGCCTTGTCTATACAATCTATCTTCTGTACCAGCTCACAGCTCCTATTTCAATATCCCGATCCAGAATGCTTGAAGGAGTCAGGGGCGCAATGGAAAATGGAGGCATCGATAAGACCAAAACGAATAATAGCGCAAGTGTTCTTAGTCTTAAAAAATTCATTGCGGCAATGAACACGGCGGTTTATGGTAAAAAAGGTGGGGAAGAGTGGAACTATGGTACAACCATGACCGACGTAACTGAATTTTTTAATTCAGATTATGAATACGGAATCATGGTGTACGAAAAAAATGGGGAATGGAATATTTCGGAGAAAAAAAGATCAACACATTTTCTGCTGGTTGACAACAAGAATAAAAAGATCTATGACCCGTGGCCGGACGGTATCGGAAGTACATGGAAAGATAAATATTTTCCGAGTGGAATTCGTCCGCTAATAAAATAACGGAGGAGAGATGAAAATGAAAAAGCTGATTTTTGCTTTGGTTTTGATGATTTCGGCCAATGTTTTTCCGGAAAGTTACGCGGTTCTGAGTCCCGGAGAGGTATATGTTGAGGGAAACGGAAAAGGCGTAAACGATTTCTATATGTTCCGCTATGAGCTGACCGTAGGGGAATACAGGAAGTATCTGGAACTGTCCGGAGAGAAATATGATTTTGATGAGTACAGGTATTATGATGGTAACGCCAGTGAAATGATAATGGACGAAGACAGCGCCATGATAAACATTGATTTTTATCAGGCGGTACAGTTTGCCAACTGGCTGAGCGGGCATCATAATCTACAGCCGGCATATACAATTAAAGGTACCAAAATTGAATGGAATAGAAGGGCAAATGGTTACAGGGTGCCTACCTCGGCCGAGTGGGGCTGGGCGGCGCGGGGAGGGAAATTGTCGAAGGGCTATAAGTATCCCGGTTCCAATAATCTGGACGAGGTTGCGTGGTACTTTAAGAATATTGATGATATAGAAAGATCAAGACCCGTGGGCCAGAAAAAACCGAATGAACTGGGGATATATGATATGTTCGGAAACGTATCGGAATGGTGCTGGAATCCTTATGTTGTACCGGGAAGTTACAGCAGTTACGGAATTGAGGGAGAACTTAAATTATTTAGCGGGAGATATGCGGTACCCATGGGGAGATGGGCAGGGGAAAGAGACGAAGAAGAAATTTGCAGGGTAATACGGGGATGGTATTTCCGGATGGATGAAAGCTATCTTCAGTACGGAAAAGATATTTATCCGGAATATGAAAGCATAGGCGAATACATCGGGATAAGGCTGGTTCGGAATGCCCGTTAGAATCACTCCAGCCAGTGACCGACCTTGCGGATCTTCTGGTTACGGTACCGGACAAGAACCGGAGGGTTGCGCTTTGCAAGGTCTTTGATTTCTTTGATCAGGACTTTTTTGATGTTCGCGGCGGCCGCGTCGGGATCGGTATGGGCGCCTCCGGGAGGTTCGGCGATGATGCCGTTGATCACCTTGAATTCAAGGAGATCGTTGCTGGTGATCCTCAGCATGACCGCCGCGTCTTTGGCCTTGCTTGCGTCCCGGAGGAGTATGGAGGCGCAGCCTTCGGGGCTGATAACCGAATAGATTGCGTTTTCCAGCATATAGATCTTGTCTCCCACACAGAGGCCCAGCGCGCCGCCCGAGCCGCCTTCCCCGATGATGATACAGACAATCGGAGTCTTGAGCTGGCTCAGGTCGCGGAGGTTGCGGGCTATGGCTTCCCCGATTCCCCGTTCCTCGGCTCCTATGCCCGGATATGCGCCGGCGGTATCGATAAAGGTGACGATGGGCCGGTGAAATTTTTCGGCTTCCTTTGCGAGACGCAGGGCCTTGCGGTAGCCTTCGGGATTTGCCATGCCGTGGTTACGGTGTACATTTTCCTTGAGCGTTCTTCCTTTCTGGTTTGCAATGATTGTAACAGGCCGCCCTTCAAGAAAGGCAAGTCCGCCGACAATGGCAGGATCATCGCCGAAGGCCCGGTCTCCGTACAGTTCGATAAAACCGGTAAATATCCTGTTTATGTAATCCATTGAATAGGGCCGTTCGGGATGGCGGGCCAGTTCCACCCTCCGCCAGGTTGCCTCAGTCCGGGAGACCGCCTGAATTTTGTTTTCGATGTTTTCAAGATCCCGGACAGCATCAATGTCTGTTTCAGAGATCATCTTTTTCAATTCGTCCAGTTTTTTTTGCAATTCCAACGTATTCATCATGTATACTCCCGGTGCAGATCAATAAGGCGGGCAAGAATTTTTTTCTGCTCCTGCCGCGTAACGATAAGATCCACAAAGCCCTTGTCCCTCTGGAACTCGGCCCGCTGAAAACCTTCCGGCAGGGTTTGACGGATGGTGCCTTCAATAACCCTGGGGCCCGCAAAGCCGATAAGGGCGCCGGGTTCCGCAATGGTGATGTCCGCCAGCATGGCAAAAGAGGCGGTTACGCCGCCGGTGGTGGGATCGCAGAGCACGATGAAAAACGGAATACCGGCTTTGTCCAGTTCCGCCGCGGCGCTGGATGTTTTGGCCATCTGCAAAAGTGAAAAAATTCCCTCCTGCATCCTGGCGCCGCCTGAAGTAGTATACATGATCACGGGAAGTTTTCTGTCTATGCCCATGAGCATGGCCCTGCAGACCTTTTCACCCACAACCGAACCCATTGAGCCGCCCATGAATTTGAAGGACATGAGCCCCAGAATCGCGGGCCGCCCTTCAATGCTGCAGGTTCCCGTGATCACGGCATCCTTCATCTGGGCCTTCACCGCCGCTTCGGAAAGTTTTTCTTCATAGCCCGCGAGATCAATGGGATTAATGGAACTCATGCCCGCGGAGAATTCTTCAAAACTTCCCGGATCGGGAAGATAGAGCAGCCGTTCATTGGGTTCCATGCGGTAATGGTAACCGCAGGACGGACAGGTTTTTAATGCGGCGTCAATATCCTTCCGGGAATGTTGGGCGCCGCAGAGTGGACAGGCATTTGCCTCCGACGGTGAAACTTCGGTTTTTTCACTATTCATGTTCGGCCTCCTTGGCTATGGTTTCATACCAGGATGTGGCAAAATCGCCTGATTTGAAAACGTCGCTCCGCATTATCCATCTCTGTTGATTGATATTTGTTTTGATCCCTTCTATACAAAGTTCATTCAGCGCCCGTATCATGCGGGCAATGGCGGCTTCACGGTCTCTGTTGTGCACGATAAGTTTTGCCACCATGGAATCGTAGTGCGGCGAAACGGTACAGCCCTGATACAGGAAGGAATCAAAACGCACTCCGGGCCCGCCGGGAATTTCAAGGCGGCTGATTTTACCGGGACCGAGCGCGTTGATCCTGCATTCGATGGCATGTCCCTTTAAATTTTTTCCGCTGTTTTTTGCGTTGAACTCTTCAAGCTCCCCGTCTATTTTCCCTTCGCTGCACGCGAGTATCTGCTGGCGGATAATGTCCACGCCGGAAACAAACTCGCTTACCGGATGTTCCACCTGAACCCGCGCGTTTACTTCCATAAAATAAAATTCGCCCTTTTCTACGAGAAATTCAATAGTGCCGGCTCCCCGGTATTTAAGCTCCCGGAACATGGCCGAAGCGCCTTCGGACATACGCCGCCGCATGTCATTGTCTACCGCAGGGGAGGGGCTTTCTTCAATAAGTTTCTGATGGTTTTTTTGAACCGTACAGTCCCGTTCGCCCAGAACCGCCACAGTTCCGTTGCTGTCGGCGATGATCTGCAATTCTACATGCCGGGGATTTTCCAGATACCGTTCGATAAAGACCCTGCCGTCCGCAAAATTTGCCTCCGCCTCCCGGCCCGCGATGGAAAGATTTTCCGCGAGATCTTCTTCCCTGCGGACAATCCTCATGCCCTTGCCGCCTCCCCCGGCGGCAGCCTTGATAATCACCGGCAAGCCGATTTCCCTTACCGCTTCAAGGGCCTTTTGCGGATCATCGACAGCTTCTCTGGTGCCGGGTGTAACGGGAAGGGCGAAACGCCGGGCCGTATCCCTGGCAATAACCTTGTCGCCCAGGAGTTCTATCACTTCAGGATCAGGGCCGATGAAGATAAGCCCCCTGTCCCGGACAAATTTCGCAAAGGAGGCGCTTTCCGAAAGAAAACCGACGCCGGGATGAATCGCCTCACATTCGCTGTTAATGGCCGCCATGACAAGGTTGTTGCGGTCAAGGTAACTTTTGGCGGAAGGGGGCGGCCCGATACAGATCGCCTTATCGGCAAGCCTGACATGAAGACTGTCTTTGTCCGCGGTTGAATAAACCGCCACCGCCTCTATTCCCATTTCATGGCAGGCCCGTATTATCCTTACGGCGATTTCACCCCGGTTGGCAATCAGAAGGCGCTTGAGATGAGCGGGCTTTTTCACGCTAGAGCCGTTTTACCTCAAAGAGAGCCTGGCCGTATTCAACCAGGTCTCCACCGGCAGCCTTTACCGAAAGTATCTCGCAGTCAAATTCGGCTTCCAGGTGGTTCATCATCTTCATTGCCTCAAGAATACAGAGACTGTCGCCGGCCTTTACCCTGGTTCCCGGCTTGACGAAGGGAGGTGAGTCGGGGCCGGCCGCGGCATAGAAGGTGGCGACAATGGGACTGGTGATAATTTCTCCACCCGGAACGGCCTCCATTGCCTCGGGAGCCGCCGGCAGACCAAGATGCACCGGTACCGGAGAAGCCGCTTCGGCGGTTCCGGCCGCGGTATATGCGGCAGGGCCGGCCGCGGGAAGAACCGGGCCGCCTTTGGCAAAAGCCGCTTCCTTCCGGAGTATGAGGCGGGATGTTTCATCACTAAAAACAAGTTCGGCAATGGAAGAATTATCAAGCTTCTCCATCAAAGAAAGTATAACTTTATCATTCATATACAGTTCCTCTGCTACTCGTTCCCGGCAGGGTTTATGTCCGCGTCATAGTCAACGCCCTCTACATCAAAACCGTGGGCTTCCAGAAAATCGTGCTTAAAACCTTCAATGTCGGTTAACTCAAGGACGTTCTCTTCAGTGGTTTTTGCCATCCTCTCAAGTACGGCTTCCTGTATGTCCTTCCGCATCTCCCAATCGTCAATACGGATGCGGTTTTCACTGTCAACAGGAACATTGTCGGGATTTTCTTTTCCTTCGGCGGAGTAGAGTCTGTCTTTATAAAGCCTGACAATCTGTTCGATGCAGCCTTCGTGCAGTCCCTTCTCTTTCATCACCCTGAACAGGCAAGAAACATAGAAGGGTATGATGGGAATTACCGCGCTGGCTCTGGTAACCAGAGCCTTGTTCACCGAGAGCCAGGCCCGGCGTTTTGAATTTCCGCCTGAGGCAAAGGATCTGTTGATCTCCTTCCCGGCCCGTTCCAGATCTTCCTTTGCCCTGCCTATGGTACCGTTTTTGTAGATTTCCCAGGAAAGGCAGGGACCGATGTAGGTATAGGCAAGGGTTCTTGCCTCGGGGGCCAGCACCCCCACCCTGTCCAGGGCCTCAATCCAGAGTTCCCAGTCTTCTCCGCCCATCACCTTGACGGTATTGGCAATTTCTTCCTCCGTGGCAGGTTCCGCGGTGTTTTCAATAATCTTCGCGGTCATCATGTCAATGGTTTTTCCCGAATACCTTTTTCCGATGGGCTTGATTACCGATCTGTGCATGATTCCTGTTTTGGGGTCTGTTCTTACCGGGGAAGCCAGGGAGTAGATCACGAGATCCGCCTGGGCGGGAATACCCGCCTCCGCGGCCGCATCTTTTATGGCGGCAATGGCCAGATCCTTCATTTCATCGGAGAAGGCATCCCCATCCAGAGTTTTTGATACCAGTCCTGCCCCGGCGGCATCCCTGTCGAAACAGAGGTTGTTGTAGTAACCGGGTGTACCGGGCTTGCTGTCCGTGGCGGGTTTCTCAAAGGAAACTCCAACCGTAACGGCTCCGTACCCAAAGGCCGCGGCGATTCTGCTTGCAAGTCCGTAGCCCGTGGAACATCCCAGGATCAGCGCCAGTTTCGGCAGCCCCGAAGCGGAGGCTTCCGCGGCCGGCTTTCCTCCGGCCAGTACCTCTGTTGCATAGGCAATCTGTTTCCGCACCGATGCCGCGCATCCTGCGGGGTGGCTGTTGATACAGATATTGTTGCGAACCATGGGTTTAATTATCACTGTTTTCTCCTACAAGGCACATCCATTCAGCCTCCGCGGCCAGTTCACCGCCTACATAGGCCTTTCCCGACTGCTTAATCATGTGCGCGGACACCCTTAAATTTTCGATCTCCGAACGGACTTCATCTCCCGGCCTCACCTGGCGGCGGAACTTTACCTTGTCTACCGTGGCAAGGAAAAAGAGGGCCCCGTCTCCAAGAATGCCGAGTTTGCGGAGACCCGCTCCCCCCGACTGTGCCATGGTTTCCACAAGAATCACGCCGGGTACTACCGGATATTGCGGAAAATGACCGGCAAAGAAGAATTCCTTTTCGGTAAACACATGCCGCGCAACAATTTTACTGTTGTCCGCGGAAACAATATCATCTACAAACAGGAAAGGCGAACGGTGAGGCAATAGTTCTTCGATTGGATTCTGCTCATGTTCACTCATGTTTTACCCCTTACGCGTCATAGGCGCGGAAGATCAGCACTCCGTTGTGTCCCCCAAAACCCAGAGACCCGGAAGCGGCGGCTTTTATCTGTCCATACTGAACCTTGTTGGGAACATAATCAAGATCACATTCAGGATCGGGATTATCAAGGTTGATGGTGGGAGGATAAAAACCCTTTCCGATCGCCAGAATACAGGCGATGGCTTCAATGCCTCCCGAACCGGCAATGCAGTGCCCCGTCATGCTCTTTATTGAAGAAATTTTCATTTTTTTGGCATGATCCCCGAATGCGTATTTGATCATTCTTGTTTCCGCGGGATCGTTGATCTGCGTGGAAGTACCGTGGGCGTTGTAGTAGCCGATGTCTTCCGGTTTAAGGCCTGCGTCTTCAAGGGCTTTTTTAATGGTCATGCCGCCGCTTTCCCCGGAAGGATCCGGAGAGGTAATGTGATAGGCATCGGAAGTAACGCCGTATCCCGCAAATTCCGACAGAATCGCCGCTCCCCGTTTTTTTGCATGTTCTTCACTTTCGAGGATCAGAACGCCCGCGCCTTCACCCATAACAAAACCGTCCCGGTCCGCGTCAAAAGGCCGGGAAGCCTTTTCAGGCTCATCGCAGCGTTTGGTGGAGAGAGCCTTGAGCATCTGGAAGGCGCCGATTGAAAACGGAACTATACAGGCTTCGGTTCCGCCCGAGATCACTACATCGCAGCGGCCCGAGCGGATAAGATCCAGGGCCTGGCCCAGGGCATCGGTTCCGGAAGTACAGGCGGTCACCTGGGTAAATGAAGGGCCTTTGAGCCCGTACATGATACTGATATTGGCGGCCGCTTCGTTGGAGATCATCATGGGTACTGTCAGGGGCAGCATACGCCGGGGACCCTGATCAAAAAGCTTGCGGAAGGATTCGGAAACAACCTCATAGCCGCCGATCCCGTTTCCCATAACGACGCCCGCCTTCTCAGGAGCGCTTGTAATGCGGCGCCTTCCGTCTTCACAGGCCTGTGACAGCAATCCCGCCTGCTCCAGCGCCTGGGCTGCCGCGGCTGTCGCAAACTGGGAGAAACGCGCCATCTTGCGCGCGTCCCTTTTGTCGATCCATGTGGAGGGATCAAAGTCCCTGACTTCCGCGGCAATGGTAACATCGAAACCGGCGGTATCAAAAGAAGTAATTCTCCCCACTCCGCTTCTGCCCTCTTTGAGGGCTTTTTCAAATTCATCCACCGAATGGGCTACAGGAGAGATCAGCCCCATGCCGGTAACAACAACTTTTTTATTCATCAAAACCTCCCGCTATATAAACATTCCGCCGTCGACGGAAAGCACCTGTCCTGTTATATAGGAAGAATCATCGGAAGCAAGAAAAAGCGCCGCGGAGGCAATGTCTTCCGGTTTTCCGCTTCTCTTGAGCGGGATAATCTCCATCATTTTTCCCTTTGCCTCTTCGTTCATGGCGGCAGTCATATCGCTTTCGATAAATCCCGGCGCCAGAGCATTTACCCGCACACCCCGGCCTGCCGTTTCCCGCGCGAGACTCTTTGTTATGCCGATGAGCCCGGCCTTGCTGGCCGCATAGTTGGCCTGCCCCCCGTTTCCGTGGATGCCTACAACACTGCTCATGTTGATGATGGAACCGGAACGCTTCCGTATCATCTCCCGGCCGATGGTTCTTGCGATGATAAAAGCCGAGGTTAAATTCACGTCGAGTACCTTCTGGAAATCCGCAATACTCATCCTGAACGAAAGGCCGTCTTTGGTGAGGCCCGCATTGTTTACCAGGATGTCAAAACCTCCCGCTTCCTTCTGGACAGCCTCAATGATCCCTTCGACAGCGTTGATGTCGCCCAGATCGGCGCTTATCCAGTGGAGTTTGCCGCCGGCCCCGACAATACGGCCGGCCAGATCGGCAGGCTCCCTGACGCTCAGCCCCCAGAGCTCGGCGCCTTCCGCGAGGAAACGCTCACCGATTGCCCTGCCGATGCCGCGGGAAGCCCCGGTAACCAGCGCCTTTTTGTTCAACAGCCTCATAGTAATTCTATCTCCTCTACGGTTCCTGCCCCGAGACAGGGAATCCCGCTTATCTCTTTCCAGAGACCCTGCAATACCGTTCCGGGCCCTGCCTCAAGAACCTGCGCAAAGCCTCCGGCGGCATTAATGGCCTTCTCTTCATCGACCCAGCGGACAGGGCTTGTAATCTGAAGCAGGGCCAGCCTTTTTATTTCTTCACCACTTTTAATTTTCGTTCCTGTTACGTTTGAATAAAAGGGGATGACAGGATCTTTAAAGGTTACCTGTTCCAGTACCGGACGGAATTCTTCCGCGGCCTCCTTCATGAGGGGGGAATGGAAGGGCCCCGCCACGGCAAGCCTGACCACACGCCGGGCTCCCGCCTCCCTGAATCGTTTTTCCGCTTCCGACAGGGCTTTTGAAGTTCCCGAGACCACAAGCTGCCTGGGAGAATTGATGTTGGCCGCATAGAGCCCTTCCAGCCCCGCGGCGCTCCACGCGGCAATAAGACTCTCAACTTCTTCGGGAGGAAGCCCCAGAACAGCCGCCATACCGGGCGGATCGCCTGCCTCCGTCTTTATCCGTTCCGCAGTCTTCTGCATGGCCTCACCCCGGGCCTTTACCAGACGGAAGACATCTTCCGCGGTAATGCTACCTGAAACAACAAGGGCCGCATATTCTCCCAGGCTGTGCCCAGCGGAAGCGCAGGCTTCCACGCCTTTTTCACGGAGGAATGCCGCCGCCGCAAGGTTTGCCAGGGTAATGGCAGGCTGGGCAATATCGCTGCGTTTGAGGCTTTCCTCATCCGCGGTCCGCAGCAGTTCTTCCATATCCCTGCCCATTGTTTCGGAGGCGGTTTCAAACAGCCGTTTTGCCCCGGCGGAAACCGCAAGAAAATCAAAAGCCATGCCCCGTTTCCCGGCTCCCTGGCCCGGAAAGAGCAGGACTGTCTTTTTTACCATATAATCAAATTTCCTCCGTAGGTGAGGCCTCCCCCAAAACCAATGCTCATCACCAAATCCCCCCGGGAAAGTCCGCCTGAACGGTTAAGCTCATCCAGCGCGATGGGAATGGAAGCCGCGGAAGTATTGGCATATTCTTCAATATTAAGAAAGAACTTTTCTTCGGGTATTCCAAGCCGTTTTCCCGCGGCCTGTACAATCCGTGCGTTCGCCTGATGCGGTATAATCCGCGCCACTTCTTCAATGCCCACTCCCTCTTCCTTCAACAGGTTTTCTATCGTATCCGTCATGGCCTTGACGGCAAAATTGTAAACCGCCCGGCCGTTCATTTCCAGACAAGCGGAGCTGTCTATGGTTTCCCCCGCCTTCCAGGGATGGCGGCTGCCTCCCCGTCTGATCATCAGATACTCGGCCCCGGAACCGTCCGCGCCCAGGATGCTTCTCAACAAACCCCGTTTGCCGGGGCCTTCGGAGGGGGCATCGGTCTTTTCAAGCACCACAGCCCCTGCTCCGTCACCGAAGAGCACACAGGTTCCCCTGTCATTCCAGTCCGTAATACGGCTGAGAACATCGACCCCGATAACCAGGACCCGGCGGCGCTCTCTCTTGATGCAGAGGAGGGCCGCCGCGGTTTCCAGTCCATAGATAAAACCCGTACAGCCTGCGGCCAGATCCATGGCGCCCGCGCTTTTTGCCCCCAGCCTGTTCTGAACGATACATGCCGTGGAAGGACAGCCCTGAAAATCCGGGGTTGCGGTTCCGATTACTATCAGATCCAGGCTCTCCGCTTCCAGCCCCGCCATATCCAGCGCCTGCCGGGCCGCTTCCACAGCCAAATCGCTGGCGGCGTTTTCTTCGGAGGCTATATGCCGCGCGCCGATTCCCGTATGGGAACGGATCCATTCATCGCTGGTCTCCACCTGCCGGGCAAGTTCTTCATTACTTACCCTCCGGGAAGGTATGCCCTTTCCTGTACCTTTTATTTCAATAGCCATTCATTCTTTTATGACAAAATTTATGAATTTCGTCATGCTCCAAATCTAACAAATTTCTCGAAAATGTCAAGATAAAATTTTGACACTTGTACCAGAAAAGCGGTTGCATGGTATACTTAAAACATGAAACCGGAGAGGCATTACGCGCTGAATTTTTTCATTCTGTTCTCTTTGAGCGTCCTTTTTGCCGCCTGTACCGCCTCTCCCCCTCCCGCCGGGGAAGTGGAGCAGGAAGAGGTTTCTGTTTCTGTAGAAGAAGAGCCGGAACCCTATGGCGTTTTACCGGAACATGCTCTGTTGGGAAGCGGAGCGGATATTTCAGGTCTCCGTTTTGAAGGCGGCCGGACTGTTTCCTTTGAAATACCCGCCGGAGTAGGCCTTCCGGACCTGGAATCCGGAGATTCGGCGGATCCTGAACTGAGCCGTTCCTTCCGGGAAACGTATCTGGAAGGTCTTTTCCGGGATTTACCTCTGGCGGGGGTTCTCGGCGGAGACCTGGTTCACGGCTGGCCTCCTCAAAGTCCCGCGGCCTGGGTACAAAACTGGCAGGGAACAGGGGAAATTCCCAATTCATGGGGCCTTCCTTCCCTGATTCTGGCGGTACAGGGTTTTTCGGGATCCCGGGCCTTTATCGTCCGGGGTATTCTCATGGATGCTTACGGAAGAAGCGCCGGTATAGGCAGAGCCAACGGAGCCATGGGTTACGGAGCCCCCCTTGGGGAGGATTTTTTATACGAAGGACAGGCGGCCCAGCGCTTTGAGAAGGGTCTTTTGATAGTCGAAACCCCCGGAGACGGCGGCCGCGCGGGAAGAATCCGTTTTGATCCCGCCGAATTGCCTCCTCCGCCTGAGATGCTGGGTGTCTTTGCGGAGGGCCCGGAAAGGGAGCCGGTGTCCGAGGCCTTTCGTGCCGCATGGCCCCTGATCTTCGATAAACTTGCGTCTCCCTCAGGCGTGGTGAAGGTAGACGCTCCGGGGACGGCTCTTCTGTTTTCCGCCGTTCCCTGGCAGCTCCCCCTGGACGAAGCCGGCCGTCTTTCCATAAGAGGCATCTATATGCAGAGTCTTGCCGAAGGCAGGGCTCTTCTCTTTCTGTCGGATTATTCCGCCGCCGGGACAGGAGGAACGGTAATCGAAGCGGGTTTACGGGCCCGGCTTCTCGTTTCCCCTTTTCTCGATGCCCTTATCGCAGAAGAAGCCCTGCCGGGGCTTCCTGAGCCTTCAAATCCACCCGAAGAAAGCGGGGGAAGGCGGCTTGACAGGCTCCTCGAAGGTCTTGCCCGTTACGGTATTCCCCTTTCAGATCCCCTGTTCAGAGACGAAGGCGGTTCCTATATCGAAGCCCAGCGTTTTTCCCGGGGCTGGATAGCCGGAAACCGAATTCAGGAGAATGAATAGCGGTAGAGCCGCTCCAGAATGTTCCGGATCTTTTCCGCATAGGAGAGGTCTGTGGCCCAGGTTCCCGCAAGACCCTCTATCCGGGGAGACGATCCCAGTTTGACATAGCGGTAGCGCGGATCTACCTGTACACCCTTGAGAGGCTCCGTTGTGGCGTAACCCTTCAAATGCTGGATATGGGCCCGTACCCCTGTCCGGGCATCGGGGAAAACTTCCCCCGGTGTGCCGGGCCCGATGGAACCCAGACCGCAGAAGTTGTTCATATCCGGCGTCACAAGACCCCCAAAGCCCAAAAAACCCGTTTCAAGGCACATCTGGGCAAAAGCCGCGTCGGCGTTTACCCCTTCGACGGCGGCTTCTTCTGTATAAACACGGGCAAGTTCATGTATATAGGAGGATCCGAAATTCCCCCTGTTTTCCTTTAACAGAAACGAGGCAAGCTTTTCATGCGGGATACGCCCCGTGCCCATGATTAATTCCGGGAGCCGGGGAGGCCTTTCAGGCGGAGCTGTCCCGGCGGGAGATTCGATCTCTTTTTCAGGCGGCGGAACATTTTCCACGGCCTGCCCGGCGGGAAGCAGGGACACGGTTTCGGGAACTTTTTCCGTCCCGGAGAGGCTCGCGCAGGAGAGAAGTATGGCCGAAAGAAACAGACTAAAGCCGAAAAAAGCGACAAGGTTTTTCATATCAATACTATCGGAATTCAAAATCATTCATAATAAAAAACATTCATAAATTTCTTGACAGTACAATATATATATTGTATATTGAAAACGTGACGGCAAGGGAAATTATGGACGAATTGAAAGCGCATGGCTGGGTACTGGACAGAATAAACGGTTCCCATCATGTCTTTACAAAATCAGGCCGCCGTCCGGTTTCGGTTCCTTTTCACGGGAATCGGGACATAGGGCACCTCGCAAAGAGAATCCTCAAAGAAGCGGGGATTGAATAGGGGGTATATGACTTACTACTGCACTATTAAAAAAGAAGGGGATGAATATATAGCCCAATTCCCCGATATGACCAATATCGTAACCTGCGGGTTTTCCCATGAGGAAGCCCTGGCAATGGCAAAAGAAGCTTTGGACGGTTGTCTGGAAGCCGATATAGCCCAAGGTAACGCAATTCCCCCGTCTGTCTGTAAAGACGGGTATCCGGTAACGGTTGCGCCGCATATCGCCCTGTCCCTCCGACTCCGGGAACTCCGGGGGGAACAAAGCCAGACCGACATAGCGCGTAAACTGGGTCTTTCCTATCAGTCATACCAGCGTCTTGAAAATCCCCGCAAGGCAAACCCCACTGTTAAGACCCTTGAACGGATCGCCGGTGTCTATGGCCGGGAATTAAGTATTTCTATGTAACTGTCACAGCCCCGGACCGTACCAGGCATTTGTAAAAGCCGGGGAGTATGAACCGACACATCCCCCCTATGCGACCTAAACTTGACCCACGATTCTGAGGATTTTATATTCTCTGGTTTTTGTATTTTTTTCGCCGGCGGTTACACATAAAACAGGATAATTATTAAAGCAGTCTGCAGGACAATGCCCTCTATAAGGCATGGAAGATTCAGTCATATACGAAAGTTTTACGAAGAAACGGCCCCGGGAAAGACTCCTGGACTGCGGGCCTGAGTCCCTTCAGGATCATGAACTTCTCTCGATCCTCCTCAATACCGGCATACACGGGAAACCGGTCGAGGTTCTCTCCCGCGATCTCCTGGAAAAACTTGACAGGGAAAAGGAGATACCGGCGGTTAAGGAACTCTGCCGGCTTTCCGGCATTGGGGATGCCAAGGCCTGCATGGTGGCCGCCGCGCTGGAACTGGGAAGACGGCGCTACGGCGCACAGGGAACAAGGATCAGGCATCCTTCGGACATCTACAATCTGGTACGACACAATGCCGACAGAAAACAGGAACGCTTCATCTGCCTTTCCCTTAACGGCGCCTATGAGGTACTGGCAATCAGGGTGGTTACCATCGGCCTTGTAAACAGAACCATTGTTCACCCCAGGGAAGTTTTTGCCGATGCCCTCCTGGACAGGGCGGCGGCGGTCATCGTGGCTCATAATCACCCTTCAGGCCACCTTGTCCCCTCTACGGAAGACGATCTGATCACCGAAAGACTGCAGAATGCCGCCGTCATCCTCGGCATTAACTTTCTCGATCATCTGATCTTTTCCGAAAGCGCCTGGTACAGTTACCGCCAGAGCCGCCGCATCTCGGGAGAGGAGACTGCCGGCTGAACCATGTTTCTTCAGCAATTCTCCATTTAAAATAACCATCCGGTTCTATCCGGCAACCACTCGAACGAAAGAGGAAGAGATTATCACAAGAAGTCGAAGAAGTTTTTAAGAGAAAACCGTTCTTTTCCCGTTACTTTTTTGACTTTTTTGACCTTGTGGTTAAAAATTCTTCTTTCCGGCAAACAAAGGAGGGATTTCAGGGCACAGTGCGGAATATCGAAGCAAACGTTCGTGTCTGTTCCTGGTTAATAGGGAGGTATATATGAAATGGATCTGTGTGTTCCTGCCCGCCCTGTTGGTAGTGCTGCCAGGCGGTTTTCTCCACGGCCAGACCGCGGCGGAGATGGATGAACTCTTGGACAGCCGGGAAATCACCTGGGCCCAGGCCTGCCGCTTTGTCCTTCCCGCCGGAGGATCTTTGAAGGGGGAACCGGGGTGCTGATGAAAACCGCCCTTTCCTACCGCCTGCGGCCCCTGGGCAGTGTGTCCCTTGGGGCGGGAGGAGTGTACCGGGAAGAGGCGCCGAATTTAGGGAAGGAAAAAAACGGCGTCCATGTTTAGCTCAGAGGAGGGCAAAAACACGGACGTATACGGCGTTTACCCTGCCACAGGATGCGCACCCCTTTTGGTTTCTCCCCAAGTCCGGTTTACTACCCCTCCATGGGAGCGGAGTCTCATCTCCGAAGGTGTTTGGCCTTTGCCCGGATAAGCGTGACCCGATCTTGAAAATATTTTGTAAAACCATTTGACAATATAGAAATTCCCGCTTATCATTTATCCATCCATGTGAGAGACAGGATAGTTTTGTCCTGTCATTTGATATACGGAGGAGTATTACCATGAAAAAGATCGTTTTATCGGCAGCAACTGTCGTACTGTTGCTCGTTCTTGTCTCCGGAAGCCTGTTCGCCGGCGGTGGAAGACAGCAGGGCTCAGGCACGGCAGCCCCGTCAACAGGGGAAATTTCCGGAAATTTTGAATTCTGGGGGCCTGATGGCGCGGGGGCAAACCCCAACGATCCGGGAAATATCTGGTGGAGGGAGACGATTGCCGCGTTTAAGGCAAAATATTCCAGGGTAAATATGCAGATATCAAGTACGCCCGGAACTGCCAATGAATACCTTGTAAAACTTACCACTGAAATTGCAGCCGGGCGATCCCCTGACGTGATGGTAACCTGGCTCACCGGCAGACTCCAGCCTTTTGTAGAAGCCGGAAGGGTTCGGCCTCTTAATGATTTTGTTGATGCACGTCCGGAATTGAAAAAAATACTAAGCCCTCTGGCATTAAGCTATGCAACCTTCAACAATAAGTTTTACGCTATTCCAATGCTGAAAAGTTGCGAGATCATCTTTTATAATAAAAGGATTTTCGCTGAAAACAAACTTTCAATTCCAAAGACGTATGATGAATTTATGACCCTTTGCGCTAATCTCAAAACCAGGGGTATCCAGCCTGTAGTAACCGGCAATGCGGACGTATGGCCGGGAGCTATGCCGTATATGATGTTGTTTAACCGGATGCATGGGAATGATTTATATCAACAGGTGGTAGTCCAACATCAGGCTAAATTTGATGATCCTGTTTTTGCGGAAACAGGCCGGAAACTTCAGGAAATGTTTAGGGCAGGCGTTTTTAACAGCAATATCAACTCAACAAAATATGATGAAGCGCAATCCAAATTTATAGCCGGTGAAGCAGCCATGATTTTTGACGGTGAATGGGCGGTATCGGGATTTCTTGACAGAATGGAAGATGAATTTGGCATTTTTCCTTTCCCCGATGTTCCGGGTGGTAAAGGAAGTGTAAATGACTGGCTGCTTAATTACAATGACGGCTTAGCCATTTCATCGAATTCAAAAAACCTGCCTGCTGCCGAAGCGTGGCTGGAATTCATTTTCTCTGTCGAGAGACAGGTTGACTATGCCACAAAAGGCAGGCTGGTAGCAACTGTAAACCTTCCGATAGATTACACCAAACTTCCGCCTGTTATTGGTGAATTGAATAGCGGTATGGACAGCGCCCAAAACGCATATAACGCTTGGGATAATCCCCTGGGCGCTGTCATGGGAAATGAATTTAACCTGGCAGTTCAAAGGTGCTTTGCCGGCGAAGATCCTGTAAAAGTATTCCAGGACCTTAACCGCATTGCCCGGATGGAATGGTAATAACATTCCCCAAAACAATAACATGGTTTTGAATAACCGTCAGGGTTTTGCACTATTCCGGCGGTTATTCTATTTCATTTCTGATTAGGAGGATGGCTATGGAGAAAATGTTAAAAGACAAAAAAGTCATATTTCTTTTTATTTTTCCAGCGCTATTCTTGTTTGTTCTTTTTACGCCTGTACCACTTTTCAGCGCATTGATACTTTCTTTTTTCAAATGGAATTTGATTAGTCCGCCGCGATTTACAGGTATAAGCAATTTTATCCGGCTGTTTACCATGGATGATATTTTTATTGCCTCCATAGGGCACACTTTCTTTTACGTAGCCTTGTCTATTATTTTACAGATTCCTATGGCATATTTTTTGGCTATCCTCCTTACCAGAGGCACGTGGGGCGAAAAGGGATTCCGTAATCTTATCTTTATGCCCGTAACCCTTTCAGGAACCGTTGTGGGCCTTATGTTTTATTTTATCTACCATCCCGATCAGGGGCTCCTCAACAACATTATCCGCCTGTTTGGCAGCCCGGATTTCAGTTTTGCCTGGCTTGCGGAAAAAAGCAGCGCCATGGTTGCGGTCTGTTTTTCTGTGGCCTGGCAATTCGTAGGGTATCACATGGTAATATACATCACCGGGATAACCGGTATTTCCAACGATACAATAGATGCCGCTAAAATAGACGGAGCCAATGCGGTGCAAATTGCATGGCATATTATAAACCCTCTTTTGAAACCGGTACTGAATGTCAGCCTCGTACTTATTACCGTAAGTTCAATAAAGGCATTTGATTCGATTTATGTGATGACTTCTGGCGGGCCCATGCATGCAACTGAAGTAATGGCTTCCCACATGTACCAGCGGGCCTTTCCCGCCATGGACTTTGGCTATGGATGTGCTATTGGGCTTATCCTCTTTGTCTTTTGCATCGTTTTTACCCTTTTCTGGGGAGCGGTTTTCAAAAACAAAGAAAAGGAAGAATTAAGCGAATGAGAAAAAAACACGCCTGGTTTATGGCACAGTATATTCTTTTAGGCGCTGCCGCTATCATTGTCATCGTCCCTCTTTATTTTACCCTTATTACTTCCATCAAAACCCCTGAGGAGATCTTTTCAAGCGCCTTTAGACCTCCCAGGATTCCACATTTTGAAAATTACTTTTTGTTATTTAACGAAGTATATCATCTGCAAACCTACTTTCTCAACAGTGTTTTCTATGCCATCGCGGTCTGCTGTACCAGCATATTTGTCAATACCATGGCGGCTTATGCCATTGCCAGGATGAAGTGGAAGTTAAGCAAGCTGGTGATGGTTCTGTTCCTTGCGGCAATTATGGTTCCCGGGCACGCAACAATGGTACCTCTCTATGTTATGACTTCCAAAATACGAATACCAAATCAGGCGGCTTTGATGCTTATTTTTATTGCAGGAACTATTCCTGTTTCTGTGTTTCTCATTACAGGTTATTTAAGCAATGTACCAAAGGCCATGGAAGAATCGGCGGTTATTGACGGATCAAGCATCCCTAACCTGTTTTTCAAGATTATCATCCCTATTATCAAGCCGCCTATCGCCACCATAACGATTTTTAACTTTATGAGCGTCTGGAACGATCTTATGCTTTCGCTTATATTCTTGAGCAGTGAAAATATCAAGACCCTCCAGTTGGGGATTATGAAATTTAGGAGTGCCACCTATACCAACTTCGGAATAGTTTTTTCAGCAATGGTGGTAAGCATTGTTCCTATAATCATCGTATATCTCTTTATGTCAGAAAAGATCATTGGAGGCATTACCGCCGGTGCGGTAAAGGGCTGATGAAACGGAGGGCAGAATGAATTCCCGGGAACGGGTCTGTGCGGCCATGCACTTCAAGAAACCCGATCATGTTCCGGTGCAGTATTACTACTGTCCTGTGGGTTATTATGAGCATGGAGATAAGTTGAACGATCTCTACGCATCTCTGGAGGGAGATTTTGCGCCCTTTACCAGAATTGCGCCTCCGGTTTTGCCGGATTCCGATTTTGATGAAGGCGGTAATTATCATTCCTTTAGGCGGGACGAATGGGGAGTCCTTTGGGAATTCCGGATTTTCGGTATCGCGGGTATACCAAAAGAATTTCCCCTGGCGGACCCCGAAAAGATCCACGCCTATACCGCTCCTCCTGTGCCGGAATCCCCGCAGGATATTGCCGGGGCCAGAGAAAAAGCCCTGGCCGCACGGAACGACACTTGCTATCAGTTCAGGGGCTGCGGTTCCCTTTTCGAGCGGATGATCGAACTGCGACCGGAGGCGGATGTATTATGCGATCTTATTTCGGACGAACCCTATATTCACGAGCTTGCAGATACGATTACGCAGTATGATGCCGCCCTGGTCAAAGGAGCCATCGCGGCGGGAGTCGACGGTATCTCCTTTGGAGATGATTACGGTACCGAACGGAACCTCATCATGAGTCCGGTTTTGTGGCGGGCTTTTTTCAAGCCCCGCTTAAAAGAACTTTTTAAACCTGCAGTCAAGGCGGGTTTGGACATATTTTTTCATTCCTGCGGATATATATGGGAACTGCTTCCCGATTTCGCCGAGATAGGGGTAACTTCAATCTGGCCGCAACTCCCGGCTTACGATATGAAAAAACTTGCGGAACGGTGCCGCGAATTAGGACTCGCTGTAGCGGTTCATACGGATCGGGCCAAGACCATGACCTATGGTTCTCCGGCCGAAGTACGCGACCTGGTGCTTCGGGAATACGAAACCTTTAGATTATACGACGGCGGCGGATGGTTTTATATCGAAGCGGATAACGGTTTCCCCTGGGCTAATCTGGAATCCCTGGTAAATACAATAAAGGAAATAAGGTGAGTTTATGGACAATATCATTCACCAATCCCTGGACGGGACTTGGAAACTGGCGGTAATTCACCAGGCGGATTTCGTAAAAATGGAACTGCCGGTGACCTATCCCGCGGTGGCGGACGCGGGGGCTATAGACGGCACGGTGCCGGGCAATTTTGAAATAGACCTGGAAAAAGCGGGAAAAATCCCCGATCCTTTTTTCGGCAAAAATATACTGGGCATGTTTAAATACGAGGACTGCCATGTATTTTACGCCCGCAAGTTCAACTTTACCCCTCAGGTAGGAGCCACCCCTGAACTTGTCTTTGAAGGTATTGACACCATTGCCGATATTTACCTCAACGGTAAATTCCTGATCCATACGGACAATATGTATGTGGCCCACCGCATAAGCGCTTTGGCCCTTAACGACGGGGAGAACGAGCTTGTAGTTCACATTCTTCCGGCGTGTATCGAAAGCAGAAAAAATCCGGTGTCCGCGGGCAATGCACATCTCAAGTACAACTACGAATGTCTGCGTCTCCGCAAAGCGCCTTCCATGTTCGGCTGGGACATAACGCCCCGGCTCGTTTCCGCCGGGATCTACCGTTCGACCGGAATTTACCTGCGCCCCGGGGAAAGTTTCAGGCAATGTTATCTAATGACCGTGAGTACCGATCCTGTAAGGAAAACAGCGCGGGTAGAACTCTTTTATGAAACCGACATTAGCGATAAGCCGGTTTCAGATTATTCGATTACCGTTAAGGGAAGATGCAACGCTTCCGAATTTTCCCATTCCGCAGGGCTCTGGTTCCCCACAGGGAAGCTCAGGTTTGATATTGATGACGCGGAACTTTGGTGGCCCCGGGGCTATGATCCCGCAAATTGCGGGAACGCAAAACTCTATGATATTGAGGTGATACTGGAGAAAAACGGAAAAGCCGTTGATTCTTATAAAACAAAAACCGGGCTTAGAACGGTAAAGCTGGTCCGCACCGGAACCACCGACATCTTCCACAACGGCGCTTTCCATTTCGTAGTTAACGGCAGAAAAGTTTTCGTCATGGGAAGCAACTGGGTGCCGGTTGATTCCTACCATTCCCGGGATAAAACAAGAATCCCCCAAATCATGAAATTCCTCAAAGACATAGGCTGCAACGCGGTGCGCTGCTGGGGCGGTAACATCTACGAGGACCCCCTTTTTTACCGGCATTGCGATGAAATGGGAATTCTGGTATGGCAGGATTTTGCCATGGCCTGCGGAGTGTATCCCACGGACAATGAATTTAAAGAAGTCCTTTACAGGGAAGCGGTTCAGGTTATTCGTCTTCTCAGGCAGCATCCTTCCATTGTCCTCTGGTCAGGGGACAATGAATGTGATCAGTTCGTTACCGGCGACGGCTATGGCAGGAATCCCAATCTTAACCGCCTTACCAGGGAAGTGTACCCCAACGCGGTATACAATGAAGACCCCGCCAGACCCTTCCTTCCCTCGTCTCCCTACATAGACGAAGAAGCGGCAAAGCTCCCATGGGAATACCTTTCGGAAAATCATCTCTGGGGCCCCCGGGATTACTTCAAGAGCCAATTCTACAAAGGTTCGCTGAGTCACTTCGCCAGCGAGATGGGCGACCACGGATCGGTTTCGGTAAAATCCATGAAGCGCTTCATATCTCAGGACAAGCTCTGGCCCTGGCAGGATAATGATGAATGGCTTATCCACGCCGCTTCTCCTGAAACCGGCGAGACCGGCCCCTACGTTTACCGTATTGAACTTATGGCAAAGCAGATAAAAGAACTCTTTGGCGTAATCCCCGAAAGGCTGGAAGATTTTGTCCTGGCAAGCCAGGTCTCCCAGGCCGAGGCAAAAAAATTCTTTGTGGAACTTTTCCGTACCCAAAGTCACCGCTCGGGGATCATGTGGTGGAACCTTATTGACGGCTGGCCTCAGTTCAGTGATGCGGTGGTGGATTACTATTACAATAAAAAGCTGGCCTATTACTACCTGCGTCAAAGCCAGA
>JAISCR010000183.1 GCA_031265435.1 Treponema sp. | reverse complement strand
GCCAGGATATAGCGGCTGGGGGACATTTGGAAATAGCTTTTAAAACGCCGGGAAAAGTAAGACCTTTCGAGTCCCACATGCTGCGCCATATCCTGTACCGAAAGTTCCTCGCCGATATGCTTTTCCACGAAGTCCGCCACATTATGAAGATACGAATAGGAGTTGCTGTGGAGCGGCAGGCGCTCGTTGATCAAAGTCAGAAAAATGTCAAAAAGGCGTACCAGCTCGTCGTAAAATTTCGGGCTGCCGGTAAGTTCCTTGATGGTTTTTAAAAGATAAAAAAGGGCCGAACCTTCCCCGATCTCAAGGCTGGCGAACTGGGTGGAGAAATCCATCTGCATTTCCACATGGAACCAGAGTACCTCAAACGGGTCGTCTTTGTTGTGCCACAGGGTGTAGGGGCGCATAACCGGGAAAATATAAAAATGGCCTTTCAGGAGCCTTGTGTCTTTGCCGTTCCGCCTCAGGTAGGCTTCCCCACCGCAGGTATAATACATACGGTAAAAAAGCGCGGTTTCATCGGCCATGCCCCAGTCCGGAGGGCAGACGGTATAGTCATTTTGAAGAAGGCTGAACTCGTAATTCACGCGAATTTATCCCCATCAACTACGGCTGCTCATCAAATTGTACGGTAATTTTAAGCGAGTTTTTTATATCTGTCCAGCAATTTAACATTACTAAACAGATTGACGCCAGCCTATTACCGCGGCGTCTTATCCGTAGCCACCCTGATGGAAGGCACCCCGGAACTGTTTTGGGAAAAGGAACAGGCCCGGCGGGCGGCTTCCGCGGGGAGAGTGGCGAAGGCGCAGAATTCCTTCATTTCGATGGAGTCTATAAGGCGTCCCGGAACACCGCCTGCCCGCATGAGGAGGGAGACCACTTCACGGGCTCCGGCTCCGTGACCCCGGCCCAAACCTACATATACTCTGGTTTTTCCACCCTGCGGGGAATGGGAGCCTTCTTCAAACCTGCCTTCGCGGCGCCAGCCTTCTCCGCCGCCCCGCGGTACACGAGGCTCTTCCTCAAAAGCGCCTTCACGGCGGCGGCCCTCAAAACGACGGCCTTCGAAGCCTTTGCCCCTCCGCCCCGGTTTCTGGAAAGACTGCCTGAAATCCTCTTCGGTAAATTCCGTTACCGTTCCATAGCGGGAAGGATCCAGATGCTCGCCGTAACGGGCGGTGATGATCGCTTCCAGGGCCCTTTCGGCTCCCAGTTCCTCGACCAGTTGGGTGCAAACCTTGCGGATATAGGGATTGAGGCTTGAAGACTGGATCTCTTCCGCGGGGGCGGCGGGCGGAGTGTCCTGAATAAGGACATTCTCACCATCCGGCGCCGCGCCTTCACCCGGCAGCGTTTCATTGCTCAGATCGGGCTTGTCAAGCGGACCGGCGGCTTCCATCACTTCACCCACAATCCGGCGGCGGAGGGCCTTCATCACCGACTTCACCGAGGGAACCTGAGTCCAGACGATAGCGCTCCCCAGTACCCGTTCCATGCTGTGGGAAAGGGCCTTCATACGGCCCCGTTCCGCAGGCAGCGCGAGACTCACGGCCTTTCCCCGCCTTCCGGCCCGGCCGGTGCGTCCGATCCGGTGGACATAGGTCTCCTTGTCGTTGGGAAGATTCCAGTTGATCACATGGCTGAGCCTTTCAATGTCCAGGCCCCGCGCGGCCACATCGGTAGCCACCAGGATCTTGGTATGCTGGACCCGGAAACGCCGGAGAGTCCGTTCCCTGGCTTCCTGGCTGAGATCCCCGTGAATGGCCTCGGCAGTGTAACCCGATTCCACGAGCCGCCGGGCCAGTTCGTCGGTTTCCACCTTGGTGGCGCAAAAAACAAGGCCGTAAAAATCTTCAGCCTGGTCGATGATCCGTCTGAGGGCTTCAAGCTTGTCTTCCCGCTTCAAAACCAGGTAATACTGATCCACCGCGGGCTTTTCATCCTCGGCCGGGGCCGGATCTTCGAGAATATCAACTTCCCCGATATGAGTACGGACTACCCGGAGTATGGGCTCAGGCATAGTAGCCGAAAAGAGGGCCACCCGGCGTTCCGGTTTGACCGCTTCCAGGATCTTTTCCACATCCTCAAAGAAACCCATATCGAGCATCTCGTCGGCCTCATCCAGAATGAACCAGTCAACCGCGCAGAGATCGAGAACCTTCCGTTCCATAAGATCCATGATACGTCCCGGCGTACCAACCACTATCTCTACCCCCCGTTTCAGATCGAGAATCTGGGTACGGATAGAGGCGCCTCCGTACACGGCGGTAATTCTGGGAGAAGGCCGGGGATTAAGGGATGCAATTTCCCTGGAAACCTGGAGGCAGAGTTCTCTGGTAGGGGTAAGAATCAAGGCCCTGGGCGCGTGGCCTGCGGTCGTAAGCTTTTCCACCAGTGGAATACCGAAGGCCGCGGTTTTTCCGGTACCGGTACGGGCCCTGACGATGAGGTGGCCCTCATCCGCCATGAGCCGGGGCAGGGCAATGCTCTGAATGGGAGTGGGGGCGCTAAAGCCTTTTTTTTCAAGGCAGGAGAGTACATCCTGGGAAAGACCGAAAACCGAAAAAGCGGAAACGGCGCCGGTTGAGACGTCGGATTCTGTATTGTTTGTCATGTAGTTCAATAATATGTCATTATCTGCGAAAAGTACAGGCATAAAAAAACCGCCCGCGAAGCACCGAAGGCGGCTTTGCGATTCAAAACTGAAACTACTTGTCGAGTTCCGAAACTATGGAAAGTTCGGTTTCCTTGTCGAAGTAGCGGGCTTTATCCATGTGGGGCGCAAAGTTGGCAATATCGCCTACCTTGAAGGCGTGATGGGGCTCGGTCCTGGCTACCAGGGGCTGGGTTTCTGTGGTCAGCCAGAGATGAATGTCGGCGCCCAGAGGCTCAACCACGGTGATCTTTACCGGGAAGCTTGTGGGACCGGCGGTCTCCGTAAAGGTAAGATCCTCGGGACGGATGCCGAAGAAGACCTCTTTGCCCACATACTTTTTAAGGAAATCTTCATGTTCTTTGATGGGCTTTACCTTGAAGGAGCCTTCATCCAGAACAATGGAACCGCCTTCTTCGTTTACCTTGACGGTGAGGAAGTTCATGGGCGGGGAACCGATAAAACCGGCGACAAACTTGTTGATCGGCTTGTTATAGAGTTCCAGAGGGGCGCCGATCTGCTGAATTTTACCGTCTTTCATAACCACGATCTTGTTTGCCATAGTCATGGCTTCCACCTGGTCGTGGGTAACGTAGATCATGGTGGCGTTGAGGCGGAGATGGAGGCCGGAAAGCTCGGCGCGCATCTGCACACGGAGTTTGGCGTCCAGGTTGGAAAGCGGTTCGTCAAACAGGAAGACCTTGGGATTCCGCACGATGGCCCGGCCGACCGCAACACGCTGACGCTGACCGCCGGAAAGAGCCTTGGGCTTGCGATCCAGGAACTTTTCAATGTCCAAAACACGGGCCGCTTCGTGAACCCGGCGGTCAATTTCATCCTTGGGGACTTTCTTGATCCGCAGCCCGAATGCCATGTTGTCATACACCGTCATGTGGGGATAAAGGGCGTAATTCTGGAATACCATGGCGATATTCCGGTCTTTGGGGGGAACATCGTTCATCAATTCGCCGTCGATATAGAGTTCGCCTTCCGTGATGTCTTCAAGACCGGCGACCATCCGGAGGGTAGTTGACTTACCGCAGCCTGAGGGCCCTACAAAGACGACAAATTCCTTGTCTTCTACCACGATGTTGGCATTGTCCACCGCCCGGACATTGCCTTCGTACACCTTACTGATGCCTTTTAATTCTACTTTTGCCATATTATGGCCTCCCTTTAGGGTTAATTTATAGTTTTATGATAAAGCCGGAACGGGGATCTGTCAAGGAAAAATTCAGCATGGAAGGGATAAATTGAAATGATCGGTGATATGTGCTATGGTTTGAGGCAGAAGCGCATGGAAACATGCGTTATGTTTAACCGGAGGATGAATTTTGATGAAAAAATGCCTTTTTTTCGCGGTTCCGGCTCTTGTCCTGCTCCTTGCTGCCTGTAACATCGGAAATAATGACAACGGGGGAACTCCGTCCCGGGACTTCTACGCGGTTGATAACGTAAAAGGGACATATTACAGCCTTACCGCCGACTGTCTGGCGGAAAATGACTATTGCATGGTATATGCCGACCAGAATGCCAATGTAGACTCTGGCGTAGCCCAGAATATCGCCGATGTCTATGAATCGAAAATTTATCGTTCCATTACCGATACTTTCGGCAGGATTACGGATGTAGACGGGAACGGCAAGGTTATACTCCTTCTTCTGGATATTCTGGACGGCTCTACCGGCGGCGGCTATATAGCCGGGTATTTTTACTCCCTGGATATGATGAAAAAGAGCGAGGATCCCACTAACCAGACATACTATTCCAATGAAGCGGACATGCTCTACATCGATACCAAGCCGGGTTTACAGAATATGAATTCGCTCTATTCAACAATGGCCCATGAATTGCAGCATCTTATAAATTACTCCAATACGGCGGCCAGAGACGGCCGGGAACCGGATGTGTGGATTAACGAAGGACTCTCCACCGCCGCGGAGTTCATTTATGGACGTGATTCCAGGCGTCCCAATGATATTTACCTTTCAGGTTCCAATAATATAATCGGAGACCCCAACGGGAGACTCATCGTCTATAGCGATCCCCAGGACCGGGGCTACAACAAAAGCATACGCTGCGGAAACAATTTTTATATATGGAGTGGGTTTTGGGAAGACTCCGACGATTACGGCGATTTAGGGAACTACGCTACGGTCTACCTCTTCTTCCAGTGGCTCCGGGCCCACGCCGTCAACGGGATCGGTATCTATAAGGAGATTATCAATTCATCCTACCGGGATTACAGGGCGGTAACTACTTCCGTAAAAAGCCGGTTCGGGGACAGGATTTCCCTTTCCGGAAGCGGCGCCACAGAGGACGACTGGAATATAGTGCTGCAAAGCTGGTTCCTGGCCAATCTGCTGAAACAGGGGGGGGGAGGAATACACGGCTATAACGGCTGTCTTGACTACAGCCTTCTATTGACACCCTTCATCAGGCCCAATGATTACCCGGAATTGGGTTCAACCGAATGGGAGTTTGCTCCGGGGGAAGGAATTTATAGTCAACTGGATGCTTCCGTTGATATTACACATACTTTTGCAACCAGTGATGATCATATCCAGTATGTAGGCATAAAAAGTGACAAAAAAACCCTGGCAACCAATAGTGACTTTAATGTAATAGCCCAGTACCTTTTAACCTATAACAAAAATACGGCGAAAGTTCCCGATGCGTATGAATTTGGCGATGTCTATCGGCTTGCCTCCGCGGGATTCCTGGCCAACAGGCTCTTCAATGAGGGGGGTGGAAGCGCTTCCTGGGGCTATCTGCCGGGCAATTACCCTGTAGACCGGGACGCCATGGCGCGTCTGCGGGAAGGAAAGAAGCCTGAGGGAAGGTTAAACAAACGTGGCCGTTAATACATCCCTGCCGGCGCTTCTGCTTGCGGTATTCCTGATTGCCTTTCTGCCGGGAGAAACCGGAGCCTTGGGTTCCGGGGATACCGCTGACGGAAGGAAAGGGGATACCGCGGGAGCTTCCGGTTCGGGCCCTGCTTCCCGGAAGACGGCAAGCGAAGTGCTGGTCAAAGGCCGGGTACGGCTGGTAGGTACGGATCTATTCTCAAACCTGGTGATTACCGATGAAAAGGATCGGGACTGGTATGTCGAAGAGAAAGACCGTCCCCTGCTTTCCAGGTATCAACAGCAGGTGGTTACCGTAAAAGGCCGCCCGGATTACCGCGACTTTGTGCTTGCCAACGGGAAAAAAGCCGGAGTCCGCAGCTACCTTCTGGACATCAGCATAGTGCAGAACCCTTGATGAAAAAGAACCTGCGGTCACTGCCGGGTTTTGGAAGAAATTGTAACCGCCACGTCGAAAAAGGCGAATAAGTTCCGGATTTTTTTGTGGTAAAGGGCGGAGTGTGGTATAGTTGGGGTATGGACGATGATATTGAATTCAACGAAGCGGCATTCCGTCACGACATAAGTGAAGAAGACATTCGTTGGGCCGTAACACATCCGCTTTACGAAGACCTTTTGGAAGGCTTTACGAATAAATATCTGGTCCTTGGCTATGATAACAAGCAGCGGTTACTTGAGTTAATGTATAACCGCATTGACGACGATACCGTTAATATATTTCACGCGATGAAATGTACAAAGAAATATCTCCCCTTAGTGGGATTTTAGGAGGCAGAAGTGGCGCGTATGACCGAAGAAGAGGCTTGGGCATTGGATGATGAGGTAACCCGCAATCCGCCCAATGTGGTGGGTAAACCGGGCGGTTTTTTTACCGATCGCCGTGACCGCATGGTGATTCTGGATCAATTCTCCGCGGGATACATTAAATCCGCCGCCGAATCCGAACATAAAACCCCAACAGAGATTATCGGCGCGCTTATCCGGGAAAAAATAGCGGGTCCCTCTGCTTAGGTAACGCCGGGACGCTTGGCGACAAATTTAGGAGTCCACAGCTACCTTCTGGACATCAGTATAGTGCAGAACCCTTGAGCCTGCGCCAGTTGTTCACGAACCATCTCCCTTACCAATTCGACGGATAGACTTAATAGTAACCCTTGATAATCAAATCTGTTTCGCTTATTTTTTATTAGTGAGAATATTCAAGGTTAGCTGGTTTTCCCGGTTCGCCGCAAAAGAAGGTATTCAAGACGGCGAATTACGAGATATAGTGAATATTGTACTTGAGGCTGGAAGGGCCGATGCTGACTTGGGTGGCGGTGTTTATAAGGTACGAATGGCCCGACCAGGTGAAGGAAAATCCGGCGGATACCGGGTTATCGTGTTCTTTAGAAGTGGAGAACGGACATTTTTTGTTTATGGGTTTGAGAAGGCAAACATGGCTAATATAAGCAAAAAACAACTAAAAAATTTCAGGGATGCGGCTAAAATTGCCCTTTCCGCCACCGAAAAACAGCTAAATGATGCCCTTAAAACAGGGAAATATGAAGAGATTTAGGAGGTAAAACTATGAATAAGCGATATAGAGACGAAATTGCCATGGTTACGCATGATATTATGAAGGATTTTCAACAGGTTGGGGCGGTAAGTGATACTGAAATGCGGGAATTTGAGAAAGACTGTTTTGTTTCCGATGCCGATTCGGCCCGAAAAACCTCTGAACCTCAAGAAATAGGGCTCCGTAACCCGGTAACGGCTTAAATTATGAGTGTTCTGGCGGAGCCGCGCCGGCCGCGAGGCCGAACGGAATGCCTTGAAATACGTTCCCTCTTAATGCTAGATTTGTAAAATCCCCTTCGCAGAAGTGGCGCGGGGCCTTCTATTCCTGTAATCCTGTTTGGAGTATGTCTTGTTTCTGAAAAATCTCGAAATTTTAGGCTTTAAGTCTTTTGCGGATAAGACTCGTGTGGAATTTGCCGAGGGTATCACCGCGCTTCTGGGGCCCAATGGCTGCGGGAAGTCCAATGTGGTGGACGCGGTCAAGTGGGTGCTGGGAGAGCAGGCCTCCAGGGCCATGCGGGCCGAAAAGATGGAAGATGTCATCTTTAACGGTACGGAGAACCGCAAGCCTCTCAATGTGGCGGAGGTAAGCCTTACCATTGCCAATGATGTGAGGCTTCTGCCCCTGGACATGCCGGAAGTGGAGATCCGCCGCCGGCTCTACCGCAGCGGGGAAAGTGAGTACTTCATCAATTCCCAGCCTGTACGGCTCAAGGAAGTGCGGGAACTTTTCTGGGATACCGGGGTGGGTAAGGCGGCCTACTCGGTGATGGAACAGGGGAAGATCGACCAGATTCTCTCCAGTAAGCCCGATGAGCGGCGCTACCTTTTTGAAGAAGCGGCGGGTATCACCCGTTTCAAGGTACGGGGGGCCGAGGCTGCCCGGAATCTTGCCAAAACCGAAGAAAACATGCGCCAGGTTGACGGGGTTCTGGCAGAGGTAAAGCGTTCCTACGACACTCTTAAAATCCAGTCGGAAAAGACCCTCTTATACCGCAGTCTCAGGGATGAAATTTTTAACAACGAACTGGATATTCAGCTTCTCAGGCTCAAGCAGCACCGCTACGATCGGGATGAACGGAACGAAAACCTCAAGCAGAAAACCCGTAACCGGGATCGTATACGGGAGGAGTTGGAGGCGGCAAGCCGGGCCCTGGAAGCCAACATGGACGAGGTTAACTCGATGGAGGGGAAGCTCGTCGAGTATCAGAAGAATATCTACGGTTTGGCGCTGGAGAAAAACGCCCGCGAAAAGGAAGCGAGGCTTCTTTCCGAACAGCGGACGGAATTAAAGTCAAAAATCGGCGCAAATGAAAGCCGGGAAAAGCAGATACGGGTCAAGATTGAAGAACTGGTCGAGGATGCCGGGGAACAGGATGAACTGGTCAGGGATTTCCGCAAGAAAGCCGCCGATATAGAAGAAAATATTCATTCTTTTGAAGAGAATATTTCCCTGGCGGCCTCCCGGATTGGAGATAACGATGCGTCTGTTGTCCGGGCGGAGGGCGAGATTCGCAGGCTGGCGCAGGAACAGGCTGCCTGTGAACGGGATCTGGAATCCATTACCGACGACATCGTCTCTGCCCTGGATGCGGGTCTCAAAGAGGCCGGCTACAATGCGGCGGAACGGAGGAATGCCGAGGCCGCACTGAACGAGGCTCTGGGCAGGCTCAGGGCGGTGCTTTCCGGCCGCGAACAGCTCCTGAGGGATCTGGCCTCCGCCGCTTCGGGGGCTCTTCCGGGGGAGGGGGGCGCCGGGGTTACCGCGGCCGAGCTTCAACGCATTGCCGCAGGTCTTTCCGAAGCCCTGGCGGATGCGGCGGCGGATGCCGAAAAGTCTATCGTTCTTTTTGAAAACTACCGGAAAAGCACTCCCGCATTCCTTGATGATTTTTTGGCCCCCGAAGGCATCATCACAAAGAAACGCGGTTTTGACGCAAAGATCCGCGCCGCCAAGGACGGTATCGAAGAGCAGCGGAACCGGATTACCGCACTCCGCGGGGAAAACGCGGAACTGGGGCAGAAGATCGACGAGTACCGCAAGACTCTTGAGGGGCTCCGGGTCAACCGGGCCAGGATCAACGCACAGGCCCAGTCCGCCGAGGAGCAGGCCCGGCTTATCCGGCGGGAACTTTCGGGCCAGGAAGCCCTGCTCAAAAATGTGCAGGATGAACTTTTTCTGGATCGCAAGCGCCACGAGGAAATTGACGAGAGGATTGCGGATACGGAAGAAGAGATTGCGGAAATTGAGAAGAAGGGGACCCGGCTTACCAAAGACCTTGAGACCCTGGAAAAGGATATTCACAAACGCAACGGAGATGTGGCGGGGAAGCAGGAACTTATCCGCAAGAAGCGGGAGGAGCTTTCCCGCATGCAGGAGGCCCTGGAAAACATCAACCTCCAGCTTGTCCAGTCCGAAACGGAGATAAAGAACATTCAGGACAATTTCCGGGAGACCCATTCCCGGGATCTTCTGGAATTTGAGGAACGGATCTTCACGATACAAGCGCCTCCGGCGGCACTGCGTGAAAAACTGGCAGGGCTCCGGCAAAAGCTGAAGGATCTGGGTGTGGTCAACCTGATGGCGCCCGAGGAATTTGCGGAAGCGAAGGAACGTTATGAGTTTCTGAAGGGCCAGCTTGAGGATCTGGACAAGGGCCGCAGGGATCTCGAAAACCTTACCGCGGAGATACGCGCCGAATCTTCGGAAATTTTTCTTGCTACCTATAATAAAATCAAAAAGAATTTCCACAACATGTTCCGGCGTCTCTTCGGCGGCGGAAGGGCCGAACTGAGGCTGCAGGATCAAAACCACATTCTGGAATCGGGAATCGAAATATTTGCCCAGCCTCCGGGGAAGAAACTTGAAAACATCACCCTGCTTTCCGGCGGCGAGCGGTCCATGACCGCGGTGGCTCTGCTCTTTGCCACCTACATGGTAAAGCCCAGCCCCTTCTGCCTTCTTGACGAGATTGACGCGGCCCTGGACGAGGCCAATGTGAGCCGCTTTGTACAGCTTCTGAAGGAATTCGGCAGTACAAGTCAGTTCATCGTGATCACACACAACAAGAAAACGGTTACCGGCGCCACGTCCCTCCTTGGTGTAACCATGGAGGACTCGGGAATCACCAAACTCATCTCCATAAAACTTGAGCATGAAGAGGAAAGCCATTCGGCGGCGGAGCCTCCGCAGGCGGAACTCTGGAGCGACACGATTGAAGAGGAGGAAGTTGAAATTGAAGAAGGCCGGGAACTGCCTCCGGGCATAGACGATCCTTCCAGGGTGAGCGAGGCGGAACTGCGCCCCATCCGCTCGGCGAGGGCCGTCCGGACCACGGAACAATCCGCGGGGCAGGCAAAAGCGGACGAAGCTTCCCCTCCGGAACAAAGTGCGGATGCGGACACCGCGGATACGAAGTAACGGATCATGGAAAAAATTCTTTGGATTATCTTTGCCGCGGTATCACTGTTGCATCTCGTTTCGATTCCGCTTAACCGGCAGCGGCTCCAGAGCATAAGCAAAGTCTGCCTGATCCCCGTCCTCATGGTAATCTACTCTACGACAGCCGGAGTCTTTCAGGCAACGGCCCTTCTGGCGCTGATCTTCGGCTGGGGCGGGGATGCCCTGCTCCTCAACGGCAAACATTTCCGCTTCTTCCTTCTGGGGCTTTCAAGTTTTCTTGCGGGCCACATCTGCTATGCCGCAACAATGCTGATCCGGGCCGGAACGATCGACTTTCCTGTACTTGTTCTCTCGGTAATTGCCGCCTTTCCCCTTGTCTATCTTGTGTACAGGATCATCAAACCAAGCAAGGGGATGAAAATTCCCGTGCTGGTCTATGAATCGGTAATTGTGCTCATGTCGATTTCCTGCCTTCAGCTTTTTGCGGCCCGCAGGGATACTGCCGCCGTTCTAATCTTCGGCGGGAGCCTTTTCTTTCTCTTTTCCGATGCCCTGCTGGGATACGATCACTTCAGGAAGAAGCTCAAATATGGCACTTTCCTTGTCATGCTCAGTTACATCATGGCCCAGGGCGGTATTGTAGCCGGCCTCTGCCGGCTTTAGCACTTTAGCATTTTAACTTTTAGAACAGTATCACTGTTTCTGTAAAACAGCATTAAGGGAAACGGCAAAAAAGTTCATTCCCATTCTATCGTTGCGGGCGGTTTGCTGGAAATATCGTAGGTTACCCGGCCGATGTCTTTGACCGTGTTGGTAATAAGGGTGGAAATTTCGATAAGGTCTTTTGAGGGGAAAGGGTACACATCGGCGGTCATGCCGTCGGCACTGGTGATGGCCCGCAGAGCCAGTACCCAGCCGTATTTACGCACATCTCCCGCAACGCCCACGGAACGAAGCGGCAGCAATACTGCGAAGGCCTGCCAGATCTCGTCATAGAGGCCGCGTTTTTTCAGTTCTTCGATGTAGACGGCGTCGGCCTCCCTCAGAATATCACACTTTTCCTTTGTTACTTCTCCCAGGATACGCACGGCAAGGCCGGGGCCGGGGAAGGGGTGGCGGCGGACAACTTCTTCATCGACTCCCAAAAGGCGGCCCAGACGGCGGACTTCATCCTTGTAGAGCCTGTCCAGCGGTTCAATGATCTTTCCCTGTTTGCGCTTTGCGTCCACCAGGGGACTTCCCACATTGTGATGACTCTTGATGAGGCGGGCCTTCTTTCCCACTCCCTTGCCGCTTTCGATTAGATCGGTATAGAGGGTACCCTGGGCCAGGAAGCAGGTCTCCGGAAGTCCCAGGCGGGCCACTTCCCGTTCCTGTATGCTGATAAAAAGATCCCCAATAACTTTCCGCTTTGCCTCAGGATCGTCAAGACCCCTGAGGGCGCCAAGGAATTCATCTTCGCAGTACACAATATGGAGATGCTTTGCCCCGAGCTTTTCGAGGCTTGCCTTTACCGTTCCGGTTTCGTCCTTGCGCATAAGGCCGGTATCCATGTACATAAGATGCACCTGATCGGGATTCAGTGTCTTCAGCAGCAGGGCTCCCGCCACCGTGGAATCCACTCCGCCCGAGATGAGCAGCAGCACAGGATTTGTACCGGTTTTTGCGGCAACAGATGTGCGGACTTCTTCAACATACTGTTCCATTGTCCAGCCTGAGGTACAGCCGCAGACACCAAAGACAAAGGCCGCAAGAATTTCCTTCCCCTTCTCGTTGTGGGTAACCTCCGGGTGGAACTGAAGGCCGAACCAGGGTTTTGTTTCATGGGCCAGCACCGCCGGGTAGCCTGTCCCGCTGACGCCAAATTGCCTGAAGCCGGGAGCCAGCGTAGTAAGAGTGTCGCCGTGGCTCATCCAGGCGGTAAAAGAAGCATCCTGATTTCCCGCTTCTTTGGCGGAAAAGCCTGAAAGAAACTGCCTTAAACGTTCCGTCTGTACCGGATCTTCCCCGCTCCCGTTTGGATCCCGCGAAGCTTCCCCTTCAATCGTAACAGTAATTCTGCCGTATTCCCGCTTCGGCAGCGCCTCTACCTTTCCGCCATTATCATAATTCATCCGCTGAAGGCCGTAACAGATACCCAGGAGCGGCAGGCCGCAGTCATATACCTTCCTGTCGGGGGCCGCGCCGTGCCCGTACACCGATTCGGGAGAGCCGGAAAGAATGATCCCTTTTAGTTCCGGCGGCAGTTCCGCCGTCAGAGCCGCGTCCCCGGGAATAATTTCCGTATAGACGCCCATATCCCGGATACGCCTCCCGATAAGCTGAGTAGTCTGACTGCCGAAATCCAGTATCAGTATCTTGTCCATATATTCCTTCAAAAGGCCAAAAGTAAAAACTTTAGTTTTTACTTCTACTTCGACCAGGGACTCTTGCGGATAATCGTTTCCTTCCGGTCATAGCCGACAGAAACAATACTAATGGGGGTCTCGCAGTACCGTTCGATAAATTCGATGTACTCCATGGCCTGAACCGGAAATTCCTCGTAGGTCAGGGCATCGGAGAGCTTCTTCTTCCAGCCGGAAAAACTGCGGAGTACCGGTTTTGCGTTGTTGAGATCCTCCACCGAAGCGGGGAAGTTTTCAATGATCCTGCCGCCGATCTTGTACGCGATACAGGCTTTGATTTCATCCAGGGTATCGTAGACATCAAGGTGAGTCATCACCAGGGAATCTATCGAGTTGGTAAGACACGCGTAACGCAGCGACACAAGATCCAGGTATCCGCATCGCCGCGGCCTTCCGGTAGTTACCCCGAATTCCCGGCCCGTAGTGCGGACAAAATTGTCCAGGATACTTTCGGTTCCCGCGCCCTTTTCGGTATCGCCGTCAAATTCGGTAGGCAGAGGGCCGTTCCCCACCCTGGTCGAATAGGCTTTAAAAACCCCCAGCACCTTGTCGATAGCCCTCGGCCCGATACAGCCGCCGATGGCGGCGCCCGCGGCATTGCTCATGCCGCTTGAAACATAGGGGTAAGTCCCCAGATCCAGATCCAGCAGCGTCCCCTGGGCCCCCTCAAAGAGAACCTGGGAATTCCTGCGATGCACAAGATAACTCGAAAGATCGATAGACATTTCCTTTAACCGGTCAATATACGGCGCAACAAATTCCCGGTCGGCGGCCTCAAGCTCATCCATCTTTTCCTTCCAGCCAAGGTCGGCAATGCGTATACCGTCCCGGTCGCTCTTCATGGAATAGGTTATGCCGATACCCCGGCCGGTAGTCCCGATAGGCTTCTTCCGGGCCGCGTCCCGTTCCCTGTCAATCTGAATGTAGCGCGGCAGCACAACATGGGCCCGGTCGGAAATAAACACCCGCCCGGTTGTATCAATACCGCGGCCGTTGAGCATCTCCAGTTCGCTAAAGAGGGCCACCGGATCAATCACCATCCCGGCCCCCAGAATCACTATCTTGTCGGGATAGAAAACCCCGGAAGGAATCAGGTGCAGGGCATATTCTTCCCCGCCGATCACGATGGTATGCCCCGCATTGGCACCCCCGGAAAAACGGACGATTATCTGCGCCTCGTTGGCCAGGTAATCGACGATCTTGCCCTTTCCCTCATCGCCCCACTGGGCGCCGATAACTACAATTTTCACGCATAACCCCCGCCGTTCCGGATATCCTGAGGATACCATAAACTTACGTTTTAGGCTATGGGAGGGGGAAACCTTCTTTTACGTTTTTGATGTATTCGACCCGGCGGTAAATCTTCCTTTACGGTCCGGTGTAATTACCCCGTTAAATATTTCAGTATCTGTATTAAGCATGTGAGGGTGTTTCAATCTATCGGATTGCGGCCGTTCAGCACTATTTCCAGCCGCTTGTGTATAGCATCGTAGTCAAAATTTTCCGCCTGTTCCCGAAGCCACCGGATGAGATTCTCTCCTCTCTCATAGCGGTATTGTTCCAGTTCTCCCAGCGCCTCTTCCGTCTTGTTTGAATTGAACGCCGCCGTGGCTTCCGATAATCTCTTTAAGAGTTCCCTGTCCGGTTCAGTCCGTTCTTCTTTGTTCTCCGCAGGCTGGTTTGCCGCCCATTCATCAAGCAGTTTCTTTAACCCTTCCGTCAGTCCCCTGACTTTCTCCGTCAATTCCCCATTCCGGGACTGTACCATTTTTATATTTCCTTCCCTCATCCCGAATTCCAGTTCTCTGGCCAGGGCTCCTGTTTCCACCGCGCCTATCGCATTACAGGTTCCTTTGAGTCCGTGAACTTCTATCAAATAATCAGCCGGCGATGTTTCAAGGTCTTCATTCATCTTCTCCAGGAGCGGCGGCGTGTGGGCAACAAAAGATTTGAGGATGGGTATATACGCGGCCCCCTTGTTTCCGTAGAGTATCAGGGCCGCCGCAAAATCTATTCCCTCTACGGAGCGTTCCAAAAGCCACTTTCCTTCTTCGTCATTTTCCAAAGAAAAAACAGAATTCTGTCTCTGCGTCTGATTCGCCACCTGGGTTTCCGCCTCTTTTAACGTTTCTTCGTTTTGTTTGTTTCTGATCCATTGATTGAGAATTATATCCAGCCGTTTTATATCAATGGGTTTTGGGATAAAATCGTTAAAACCGTTTTCCAAAAACATTTCCC
>JAISCR010000178.1 GCA_031265435.1 Treponema sp. | reverse complement strand
CCGGGATAGATAAAATAAAGTATCCGTCCCAAAAGTTGTCAAGCTCTATTAAAACCAATGATTTAGCGCCCTTCAATGCCGAGATTTATTCCGAATCTCCCCATGCCGAAAGGATACAGAAGGGAACTCCCAGACTGGATATGAAAACAACCCATCCTTACGGGCCAAAAAGCCGGGTAACAAAAAGCGGTCCTAATAAGGGTTTTCCGTATGTTATTGTTCCGATCCGATGGGGTACGCCAAACGGTAAGGGCGGGGCAAGAGCCCATTTTACGAATTTTATCCCTACCTCCATATTCCATAAAAAAATAGAAAAGATGAGGACATCAAAACGGTTGGCAAAATATGACAAAAAAGGAAATATAACAGGCGGGGAGACTCATTTTGAAGCAAATTATGCCGGAGAAAATATAGAAAGATCGGATTATACGTGGGGCGGAAGGCATAAAGACGAAGGAAATATGAACGGAATGGTCAGGATGTCAGGAAAGGGAGGGTATTTCACATTCCGGGTTATTTCGCCGCTCCAGCTTGTTACCAATCCTTATAGCTGGGTCCGCAAAGCGGTTGCGCCGGTAGATGTCATAGGGGCCTTGGCAAAAAATGCCAGGCCGTTGGTAGAAGATATGATTGAAAGTGGAATAAAGGCGGATCTGGGCGTTTGACAAGCCCTCCGCCATAATATATAATGGCTAAAAATACCGTATTGCCGGTACGGTCATGACCTGTATGCCAAAGGGGCAGCAGAAATCCATCTTTATGGGATTCTGCTGCCCTTTTCGTTTTCGGAGCAAGAGGGAAAGAAGTGGTATGCTACTTAAATAAAGGATTAATTCTCGAACAGGCCATAATGGGCCTCATAAATCAGTATTTTGATGCAATGAGGATGGATAGTTTCTATAGGAATTTCCACATCAAGGCAACGCTGAACCATCCCTTCGCCCTTGTATTAAAAGAGCATACCCTAAACGCCGCCGACCATTTTCCGGTTGTTGTGGTATCAACCTACGACGATAATAAGCCGTCAGAACTTATTAATTTAAGCCCCCAGATAGAAGGAATCGGTCTTGAGCAGAATGATATTGATATTATCATAAAATACACTGAAAAAATATCGGCCGGAGGAAAAGAAAAAGAACGGGTAATACCCGGGCTCTTTCCCGTTGCCGAATCAAGCATTATTCAGGCTATACATGACGCGATTATTGAAAATGGATTAATTTACGGGTTCTCTGCCAGGACATACCGCAGGGATAACATATCCCTTGAAATATGGGCGGAAAACGCCCAATTGAAAAATGAAATTTACGAACATTTACGGCTTTTTGTTATCGGCAACCTTCGGCACATAATGGAAAATAAATATGAGTATTTTGACATAAAAATAGATGATGATAAGATAGCAGGACAAAGATCGGGAGCCTATAATGACCTGTTTGACGTTATCCTCCACGGAGCAAATATAACGTTTGATGTAAATTATGCCATTACGCAATTTGTCCTGGATACAGAAATAAAAAATCCTTCCAGAGATTTAATGTTGGAGGTTATAAATCATGTCAAAGGGTACGAGGGAACCACAAGCGAATGGATTATCGGGCCAGGCAATGCCCCCGGAGCCGGATCAGCAGGAACTCCCGCAGACAGCGGGAGCGCCGGAGACGCCGATCCCGGAGGCTTCCCAGGGGAACCAGGGACAGAAGCCTGACCCGTTACAGGGCCGTCATAAGAAAGATAAGCCCAAGGGGAGCAAGGTTCACCGGATGGCGCGGGGGGAGCAGCTTTATACGCCCAAACAGCGGGAGCGGAAAACACCCGCCCTTTTAACGGCGGATCAGTATTTGAGGAGGGCAAAGCAGGATAAGGCCATTTCCGACCTTATCCGGTCATTGCACAAAACAAAGATCATGAGCTTTGCGGATTGGGAGCGTGAAGCCTCCGCCCTGCTCAAGAAAAAAACTTGGTAATGGAGGCATTGTAAAATGGCAATCGGACCAGCAATTTTTCAATCCGCAGGGCAGCGGACAGAACATTATATACCCGGAGCATATTCCCGAAGTGAGGCTATCGGCGGGGACGGCACCGGCGTTTCCGCGAATCGCGGGGTCATTCTTGGCCGGGCGAAGGGCGGGCAGCCCAGCCGGCTGTTTGCCTTTGCCAGCGCATCGGAGGCAAAGGAGACTTTGATTGACGGCGATCTCCTGAAGGCCGTAGCTCACGCCTTCAACCCGTCCCCGGAGTATTCCCCCCAAGCTATCTATGCGATGGTGGTTAACGGTAACACCCAGGGTGAAAACTATATGTCATCGGGAACTCTTGAGATCCTAAAACTCAAGACGGCGGCCTTTGGCGTTACCGCAAACAGTATCTCCCGGCAGCTTGTCAACGGTACCAATCCGGGAACAAAAAAGCTGCTGTTCAAGGCGGGAGATACCGAAGACAAGATTGATAATATCGGCAAGAAATCTATCCAGCTTCAATATACCGGAGACGGCAGCGAGGCTGTTTTGGACATAAACAACACCGGGCTTTCCGTGGAAGTTACACGGGAGGACAACCAGCCCTCCCTTGATATCGAGGGGCTTGACGGCCTCCGTACCGGGGAAGCGAAAAACTTTACCGTGGACGCGATGAACCCGGAAGCAGCCGATGTAACGGTAGTCGCCCGGATAGATATTGGCGGTGTGGATGTATCGTTAATTAAGCTGGAATATCAAGATCCTGACGCCGGCAACGCATGGGTTGAAGTTGACCCGTCCCTGCCGTTCAGGGGGCCGGCGGGCTTTGAGCTAATCGACGAAACCCTGCAATTCCGCCTTACCCCCCTTGCCGGAGCCGAGGGAAACGTTCTGGACTACAAGATCACCCTGCTTCAAGTAGTCGGCGGTGTTCAGACCAGCAACGTCATTGCCCAAACCACTACTGGGCAGATTGAGATTGTGGCGGACGGGAAGCCTTATTCGGGGTCTAACATCCCCGCTTATGATGTCAATTCCGGTAGTATTTTCATAGCCTTTGAAGACTATCCCACCATTGAGGAAGTCGTGGAGCGGCTTAACGGAACCGGGGAATTCGCGGCAATTCAGCTTGAGGAGGAGGCCAACGTTCCTTCCGCCGAGCTTGACCTGGTTGATTCCGTGGACGTGAAAAGCGCGGCAAAAACCCTGACCAGTAATTTCTTCGCCCTTATCCGAGCGCTCGAAAACAGCCCGTGGGTTGGTAAAGGAAACGTTCAGAAAGTCGACGGCGCGCCGAATAAAATGCCTGACAATGACCCGGAACCGGTATACTTTGAGGGCGCAAGCGGGGGAAGTTATACGATACAGGACTGGAACAACGCCCTTGCCGCCCTGGAGGCGGAGAATATCCAGATCATCTCTTCGCCGGTTACGGATCACGCCGCGCATACCCTGATATCGAACCATTGCACGGCCATGAGCAGTGTGCAGAACCGGAAAGAGCGGACGGCGTTTCTGGGCGGCCCTATTGGCGAGATGATTGACGACGCTATCGCCTTTGCGGGAACCCTGAACAACAAGCTGGTAACCTACTGCTACCCGGCGATTACCGCCGCTTCTCCGCTCACCGGAGAGGCGGAAGATCTGCCCGCGTCCTACTTCGCCTGTAAACTGCTGGGTATGGAGGCGACGGTCGCGGTAAACGAACCGCTGACCTGGAAGACCGTGAGTGTGCTGCGGTTCCTTACCAAACTCAAGATCCCCGAGATGGAGCGGCTTATTATCGGCGGCGTTCTTCCCGGAGGCATTACGGACGACAACCGCTTTGCCGTTATCCGGGCCATGACTACCTACCAGGGGAGGCAGTTGCAGCTAGTCGAGCGGAGCATGGTACGGGAAGACCTCTACATGAACCGGGACATCAGGCTGCGGTACGGCTTAGGAGCCGGGCGGCCCGGTATTGCTAAAGTCGGGGATGCGGAACAGACGCTTTTGGACGCGGCCCGGGAGTGGAAAGGCGAAGGGCTTATTATCCCGACCGACAGCGGCGATAACATCTGGGATGTGGTGGTCAAAAAATCGGGCGACAAGACGTATATCAGCTTCAACCGGAATCTCACGCCGCCGCAAAACTTCTTTTTCATTACGGCGTATAACTACGTCTACGAATCGGCTACCTCACTTGAGGTTTAAGGTTAAGGAGGATTATAGAAAATGTCTACACCCAATATAACAGGAACGATTATTGCGACAGGCTATAACTGCCAGGTCCGTGTAGGAGCCAATGCGAAGGATGCGAAACCGATAGCCTTGGTCGCCAGCTTCCAGGCAAACGAGGATTTTCAGGTACAGGAAGCGACGGTTATTGGCAATCTTGGCCCGATAGCCCTTGACCCGCAGGGTTATACCTGCTCCATAACCATGGACGGCTTCTTACCCGCTAAGGGAGTAATTCCCGATGGCGAACAGCAGTATGACGTGGCAGGCGATGGAACAACAGCGATTACGAATGTTGTCAAAGACCAGACACGGGCAAAGTTCATGGATCAGGGCGATATCTCAAAGATAGAATATTTGCATTTCTACAACAAGAAGTCAGGCAAGGTACTTGCTTCCTTTAAGGGGGTCATACTTACCAGTTATGGCATAAACGTAGAAGGCAGCGCCTACGTGCGAAATAATGTTCAAATGCGGGCGCTGGAAATGATACGGGCCGACAATGCGTAGGCCGGGAAAATAAAGCCGCAGCGCCCGGAAGGGCGCGGGTTTCACTAGAAACAGGGAGAATCGAAGATGCAAGTAGTTGATCGCATTGATACGCAGGAACGGGTGGAAAAACTCACCGGGGAACAGCGGGATGATTATTTTACTAAAATGGTCATGGGGAAGGATGTAACTGAAGAGGTTGAGACAAGCAAGGGTATTTTTACAGTGAAATATCCTAAATCGAAAGACCTCTTAGCAATCGGGCGGCTTATGGCGTTCCGCCGTAATTTTAAGCCGGTAGAAGGGTTTGACGCCGAATCGGAAATGGTAAACACCATGGCATCCTCCCTGGATGTTGTTGTGGTTTCCGGCCCTAAGTGGTATGAAGACGCGAAGAAGGCCAATTTAAATTTCTCTTTCCTGGAGGTGCCGAGCCGGGCGTTCCTTGCGGAACTCTACGGCAAGGCATATTCCTTTCGGGAACAAGTTGAGTCACGCTTTAGCGAGGCCGAAGGGCCAGGAGATCGGCGAGTACCTCCCGAAAAGGGCGATGCTGGCCCTGTGGACGGCGGTGCATTTGGGAGTCTCTCCAGCGAGCCGGACGATTCAGAATCTTGACGACTGGCAGACAGGGCTCATTTACGAAACCGCTATGAATTACCCCGCAGAAGGATTGCGGAGATGCTATTTAGACCGCAAGAAGAAGTCCGTTGAAGATATCGACTATGACGATATGATTGATATGAACTATTCACCGGAGGAAATAGCCGAGATAAAGGGTGAAACTACATAGGTAAAGAGAGTGGTATGGAGGTTTTCTATGAATGATATGACAATACGGTTAATCCACGAGATTGATGCGGCTATCCAGGTATTTATGGAGAAAAATCAGCTTACTTTGGATTGCAAAAACATTTCGGTAATACCGGCAAGAACTTTCCCTCCGGCCCCTATACCCGAGATAATGAATCATTCAGGAGGCGTGAAATACATGATTGAATTTAGGGCATATTTAGCAGATGAGCCATATCGGTCAATCACTGGATATGGCCCTGAAACCAATAATAGTTAAAGAGGCTTCTGAATATACCGGCAAATAGTATCTGCCCAGTCAAACAGC
>JAISCR010000070.1 GCA_031265435.1 Treponema sp. | reverse complement strand
CTGTATGTTTCGGGCAAAATGACCTTTGCCTACGAAGTACACAGGGAGCCTCCGGCGGCGTATGTGCTTGAGATGGAACGGACGGAACTCACCCTGCGTCCGGCTTCCGGGCTCTACCTGAGTCTGGGCCGCCAGAGGTTCGGAGACACGGCGGGACTGGTTGCCTCAGGACTGTTTGACGGGGCCGATTTCAGTATGAAGCTGGGCATGAGCCGCCTTTCCCTGGGTTTATATTATACAGGGCTCTTATACAAGGAAACGGCGAATATTCTGCTGACTCAGGGAGACCGTGAGCGGTATGAAAAGCCGCTGGATGCAGACGGTTTTGAAGGTTACTTCGCGTCCCGGCGTATGCTGATGGCGCTGACGGCGGACTTCCCCGACCTGACAAGCCGGACGAGCCTCACGGCCCAGGCGCTTGCCCAGGTTGATGTAAACGATGATTCTGAAAAACTCCATACCCAGTACCTGGAACTGCGGTTTGGCGCCGACCCCCTTGACCCCCTGCATCTGACGCTGGGTGGTATCGGGGAATTCCTCCAGAGGCCGGACGAGTTCCGGGGAAGCGTGGCGGCCTTTGGGGGAGCGGACTGGGAAGTTCCGGGAACGTTGACGGATATGCTATCCGCCGAAGCGCTGTGGACGAGCGGGAGGAGCGGGGAACAAATCCGGGCCTTTACCCCGGTGAGCGGGAGGAACGCGGGACGGGTCTTTGACGGGGGAACCGGGGCGTTGATGAAAACCGCCCTTTCCTACCGGGTACGGCCCCTGGGCAGTGTGTCCCTTGAGGCGGGAGGAGCGTATTTTATCCGCACCGACCTTGAGACCCTGAGGGACTCAGAGCTGGACGGGGACTCGGACTCCCGGTTACTGGGCGGGGAAGTATACGGCTCCCTCCTGTGGGCCCCCGACCCGGCGTTCCGGTTCAGTATGGGAGGAGGAGCGTTTTTCCCGAAATGGGGGGATGCGTACCGGGAAGACGCACCGGTGAAGTGGAAAGTGAATGTGGGAATGACTTTGTCGTTATAGGAGAAAGAAAGAAGAGATTCGACCTCGAAGTCGAAAAAGTCGAAAAAGTCAAAGAAGTAAGAAAGAAGGAAAGGAATAAGAGATGATTTTTCCTGTCCTATCTTAAAAAACTTATTCGACTTATTCGACTTGGCGGTTATTAAAATATTTCAGGAGTTAGGAGGATGCGATGAAAAAGATGGTGATAGGATTTTTGCTGCTAATGGGCGCGGTGTTTGCGGGGGCGCAGACGGCGGTTGTTCGGGAACTAAGCGGAACGGTGGAAGTAAAAGCGCCGGGGGACTCCGAATGGAAAGCGGCGGCCATAGGGCAGACGCTGGATAAGGCGTCTCTTATTTCCACGGGGTTCAGGAGCACGGCCCTTATCGGGATAGGCAACTCGACTATTACGGTGCGGCCCTTAACACGCCTCTCTCTGGAGGAAATCGCCGTGAAGCAGAATGAGGAACAGGTAACGCTGAACCTTCGTGCCGGGCGGGTTCGGGCGGAGGTGAGGCCGCCTGCGGGAGGAAAAACGGACTTTACGGTGAGGAGCCCCATAGCGACCGCGTCGGTGAGGGGAACGGTGTTTGAGTTTGACGGGAGGCGGCTGAGCGTGGAAGAAGGGCGGGTACATCTTGGCGGTGAAAACGTTACGGGGGCCTATATCGGCTCAGGCCATGCCACGGCGGTGGATACCGGGACGGGAAGGACGGCCACGGCCGCAGAGGCGGTACAAGAGACATTGAGTCCGGCGCTGCCTGCGGGGATGGATACCACTTCTGCGGCGCCGGCTTCGACCGCGGCTTCGTCAGGCGACGGAATGGATATGGGGTTTAACTGGTGAAGGGCGAAGAATGAAGGGTGAAGGGTGCGGGGTGAAAAGGTGACTTCAGAATAGTTTACCGCGAGGTCGGGGAAGTCGAAGAAGTTTATAAGAGTCCCTCACTCTTCTCTTAACTTTTTCGACTTTTTCGACGTGGCGGTTAAAAAATTTTGTTTAGGTAACGCCCAAGGAGGTGAGAAATGAAGAAAGGGTTATATGTAACGATGATTGCCGGGATAGCGGCGACGCTGCTGATAGGCGGCTGTGAGTTTTTGCTGGGGCCCGATGAGGTGGTGGGAGGAGGGAACCTTGCCATCGATTTTGGGGAAAGTGGGAATCGGGGCGCGGCTCCCGCCGATTTGGAGCGTTACGACATGGTATTAACCGGGCCGAGGGAACAAAAAATTGAAGCGCGCGTTTCCGCCGGAGAAAACTTTTACCAACAGGTGGCGCTGGGGGAATGGCATATAGATGCGAAAGCGTATAACGCCGGGAACGTGCTTATCGGCACGGGTTCTATTACCGTAACGGTGAAGCCGGGGAGGAACGAGGTGCGGATACCCATGCGGAGGGTTCCTGTGCCGGACACCCCGCCTGAGGATCCTACCTATACCATTACCATAGGTACATTCAGCGGTGGAGCGGTAAGCGCCTCTCCGGCCTCCGCCACGGCGGGGACATCCATTACCCTGACGGTAACGCCGGATACGAACTATATCCTACAAAGCGGGAGCCTCAAGTACAACGGCACGGCCATCACCGGTGGGCCGCCCTACACCTTTACCATGCCCGCTTCGGATATAAGCGTCGAGGCGGTATTCGAGCTTAGTTATATCGTTACAAACAGTACGGAGTTTGCCGCTGCCCTTTCCGCCATACAGGGCGCTGGCGCGAACCTTCGCTTTCCCATTATAGCTACAGCCGACATAAGCCTTGCTCCCCAGGATTTAAGCCTTGCGGCCTACGCGGATAAAACCGTCGTCCTTACGGGGAACGACCCGGCCCGCACCCTGAGCCTGAGCAGCGAGGGCAGCCTCTTTACCGTGGGAGCGGATGTGGCCCTGGAACTGGAAAACATTGTGTTGCAGGGGATAAGTGCCAACACTGCGCCCCTGATAACGGTGACCGCGGATGGCAAACTGGCTGTCAAAACCGGCGGTAAGATTACGGGGAACACTTATACGATAACAACAGGTGATACCGGTGGCGCGGGCGTGTTTGTCAGCAGTGGGGAACTGGAAATTGCCGGGGGTGAGATAAACACCAACATAGTTACCAGCTCCGGCTCCATTACCAATGCGTTGGGGGGAGGAATCCTCGTAGACAACGGAAGTGTTGTCATGACTGGCGGAGCGATCCGGGGAAATACCATCACCTCAATCCATACCGGTGATGGCAATTCCCAAGGTGGCGGCATATACATAAGAAACGGCAGTTCCTTTGAAATGTCTGCCGGAAAAATTGAAGGGAACAGTATAAATTCGCAGTCAACCAACCAGGGCGACGCGGTAGCCGGTGTAGGTGTATGCATCCTTAACAGTGTATTCCGCTTAAGCGGCGGCCTCATCAGAAACAACACCGCCTCTAATTATGCTGACAGTCTTTGGAGTGAATCATATGGAGGTGGCGTTTATATTATCTCAGACTCGCTTCCAAGTACTTTTGTTATGGAGGGAGGTATTATCAGCGGCAATAGCCTGACTTCTAATGTTAGCCCTAATTACATATCAGGTTCAATTTACAGCCTTGGCGTATACGGCGCCGGGGTTGGGTTACAGGAAAGATCCGGGGGTTCCTGCACTATGACAAAAACCGGGGGCATTATTTACGGCAACGATGTTACGGGCAACGATACGGACGGCTATCCTCTGAAAAACGAGATCCTAAGCGACGGTAATATTACAAGTGGTCATGCGGTATATCTGGAAGTTAACGCCAGTACCACCAAATACTGGCGCAGTGCCACTGCCTATGAGCCGGACCACATGGACAGATCCATACCCGGCAATCCCGGCGGTTGGGAATAGCTCCTGACCCGCGAGTGTCACCATAGGGTCCCTGACAAGGATGAGGGGTGGAGAGTGGAGGGAAGTACCTTTCACCCTCCGCCTTTTCTTCCTGAACGGGCTGCGTTTGTTGCGCCCCGCGGCGCAGACGGGGGCCTAAAGTCCCCCTCCCTTTGTGCGGCAGTGTGGCTTTTGTTGTGCGCCGGGCGTGTGCTGACTTTTACGGTTAACAGCCCTGAACGGGCTGCGTTTGTTGCGCCCCCTCCACCTTTTTTCCTGGCCGGTCAAACTTGGCGCTTGGCGGCCCTGCACTATGCTATCTTCATAGCAGTTTTGTTTTTATGGGTGCCGCCGTATATACCGGGCGATCATAAACAGCGAAATGCTGATAAGTATTAGGGCAATACTTACAATTAACTGAAAAAACATATCAACCTCCAAGTATCTAATTTCGGATTATATCAATAATGCTAAGAATAGCAATGCAGGGGGTACCAGGCGCCGAATTTAGCCAACCAAGCGGAGTATTGACAGTATATCAAAATTGGTATATATTGTAGTATATGGCTTATGATATAGTCATTTTGGAAGATGCAAAGAAATTTCTCGATAAATTGGAGCCAAAAATGATGGCAAAATCATATAGAACCATAAAAATGCTTAGCGAATTTGGACCGTCCTTAACTTTACCCCATTCAAGGAAAATTGTTGGGACAGACGATTTATACGAGTTGAGGGTACAAGTAGCTACAAATATCTGTAGATTATTCTATTTTTATTATAATAAAGAAATTTATATAATACTCTCCGGATTTATAAAGAAGCAAGAGAAAACAGATCCCAATGAAATTGAACGAGCCTTGAAAATACGAAAAGAATATGTAGACGAAAAGGAGCAACAAAACAAACTGGAGGAGGAAAATAATGAAGGTAAATAAAATTCGTGAATATGAATTTGAATCTTTGCTTGAGGAAAAATTAAAGGAAAAGGAATTTAGGAAAGAATATGAAAGTCTTGAGAAAGAATTTGTGTTGGCCGAAGAAGTTATAAAATTACGGTTTGAGAAAAATATGACACAAAAAGAATTGGCCAAAAGGGCAGGAACATCACAACCGGCCATTGCCCGATTAGAATCCGGAAAATATACAAACATTACCATGTCTTTTTTAAGAAAGATAGGAAAGGTATTAAACGCCGAACCAGAAGTACATTTTAAGAGGGTCGAGTAAAGAGACCAAAAAAAGGAGCCGGCTTTTTCACTCGGCGCACAGCGGCAGCCCGCTCCATAACCCGCTCCATAACCGTTGACGCTCTTTCAGCGAACTGGTACGGGAACGGATTGCTGTTGCCATATAAGGAGTAAACGCAAGGGTGTCCGCCACCATGCGGCTCTGCGTCAGATGTTCTTGTACCCTTTCTACCCTTGTTGTATAGTAAACATAGAGCGTAACAGGAGATACTGTATGGGAAAAATGACTGCTCAGGAAGCGGCCGAATGGGGAAAAACCCTGAGTTTTGAGAAAGTGTGGGCAATGTTTGCGGAAAGCGATCAAAGGCATGCCGAAAACGAGAAACTGATGGCTCAACTGGAAAAAAGCATTGAGCGGCTGAGCAACAATGTGGGCGGCCTGAACCGTTCCATAGGTGAATTGGTCGAAACCCTTATTGCCGCCCGGTTGTGGGAAAAATTCCCCGGTTATAATCTGACACGAACCTATCAGCGGCTCCCCATTTACGATGAGAAAAACATCCTAAAAACGGACATTGACATTCTGCTGGTCAATACGGATATGTGTATGGCGGTCGAGGTAAAGCATAGACTCAACAGAATAGACGAAGTCGATTATCATTTGAAACGTATGCAACTTATCCGGCAGTATCCGCCCGAACTGGTTGGCAATAAACAACTGATAGGGGCTATGGCGGGCGGCGCTGTTGATCCCGAAATAAAAAATTACATCTACAAATGCGGGTTTTTTGTGCTTGAATTGACCGGGGAATCGGTTCATCTTATCCCGCCGCCTGAGGGCTTTGAACCAAAGAAATGGTAGAAATCGATTTAATTTTGGATTCAATTTGATCGATTACTTCATCCGGGGTGGAGGCGCCGGCGCACAGCCCTATGGTTTGATACGGGGCCGGGCAGGATCTCTCCGGGCCGCGGGGCTCAAGGGAATTTATGTTATCTCCGCAACATGGCACCGCGAGTTCTTCGATGCCGGAAGGATCTTCCACAAGCCACGCGGGTTTTCCTTCGGCCCGGGCAACGGCAAGAAGACGGCGGGTATTGGAAGAAGCCCTGCCCCCGGCGACAATGACGGCGTCAACCATTCCGCACAGTTCCCGGAGGCTTTCCTGTCTTTCCGCGGTAGCGTTACAGATACTGTTCACTGTTTCAAGATCGGGAAAATATTTTTTTATGCTCTCTTCTATTGCCGCATATTCTCCCGAGGAGATCGTGGTCTGTCCGATTAAAGCGGTTTTGATGAAAACGGGACTGTTTTTTTTCAATTCGGCGGCGGCGTTTTCCGCTTCCCCGCCGTTCTCCACGAGGATACAGCCGGGAGCAAAAGCCTGCAGGCCTATCACTTCGCCGTGGTTTTTTTCTCCGGCCAGAAACACCCTGCAGCCTTCCCCGCAGAGGGAACGGGCCCTGAGCTGATTCGCCTTTACCCTGGGGCAGGTAGCGTCAACAATCCGCGCTCCCCTGGCCAGCAGTTCCGCTTCCAGGAGGGGACTCACCCCGTGGGCCCTGATGATAACCGTATCGCCTGACAAAAACGGGGGAAGCGTGTCTTCGTCAAGAAGACAAAGGCCCTTTTGTGTGAGTCCTTCCATCGCCCGGGGATTGTGGATAAGGGCTCCCATGGAATATACCCGGCCCCCCGCTCCAAGTTCCGCCAGGCACATATCAAGCGCCCGGCGGACACCGAAACAAAACCCCAGAACCCTGGCGCGGATTACCTTCATAATTCACGGAAGCGGCGCCGGGAAGGCTTTTACCCGGCAATCCGTTTCCGGGCCCGTTTGGTTTTTATGTTTTCCCAGAAATTCAGGATGCCCGATGCGATAAAGATCGTGGAGTATACGCCGGAAACCATGCCCACGAGGAGACACGCGGCAAAATCCTTCATCGAACCTGTGGTAAAGATGAACAGGGATAATACCGCCAGCATAGTGGTAAGGGTTGTAATGATCGTGCGGCTGAGGGTTTCCGAGATGGCCCGGTCCAGGATATCAACAAAACGGTCGTCCGGATATATCCGCTTGGTTTCCCGGATACGGTCAAAGATAACGATAGTGTCGTTGATCGAATAACCGAGAATCGTGAGGACCGCGGCGATAGTAGTTGTGTTGAACTCCAGCCGCGACCAGGCAACAAAGGCCACCGTAATGATGGCGTCATGAATAATGGCAACCACCGCTCCTACGGCGTACTGCGGCTTAAACCGGATCGAAGCGTAGATAAGGATCAACAGCAGGGTAAGGGTCATCAGGAGTCCCGCCTGATCCGACAGGTTCTTGGAAAAACGGGAACCCACATAATCGCTGCGCAATACCGCTACCGAACCCAGGCCCGGATAATTTTCCAGCGCGTTAACGATCCTGTCCGCAGGCACCCCGCCTTCACCGTCTATCTCACTGTCTTCCAGACGGATCATGAAGTGCCGGTCTTCGGGGGCTCCCATGCTCTGCACGGAGACTGTCCTTCCCAGGGGAATAAGGGCCTCCCGCACCGTAACGATGGAGATTTCCTCGCTTCCGGGAGCCAGATAGTGAACCACATAGGGTTCGGAACTCAGTTGGGGATTCCCCTGCGCGCTGTGAAGCAGCCATTGGGGATTCACCGTACCGGGACTGGGATCAACAAAATCGATACCTTCAACCTGGGCTCTCATGGCGGAGATCAGTTCCGAAAGACTCCTGTAGGAAGACAGGGTAAAGGGAACGGTTCTGCCTTCCGCCCCTGCCCCCGAAATGACAATGTAGATATTGTTTCTGTCAAACGAGACCGAGGCCGTCCCCCTGCCCGACCAGGTGATGCCGAAGGCTTTGGGGGCAAACTGAACTTCCTGTATAAGACCCGCCTGGAAATCGACGCCCATATTGAAACCGGAACCGTCCCTCACCAGAAAGTAGATATATCCTGCCAGGCCGAAAAGACAGAGAAAAATCGAAAGAATTGCCGTCAGGAGGAAATATTTGGAAAACTTGATGATCTTCATTTGATCCTCCAGGAAACGGAGACACGCTTGCTGTGCAGCACGTCGGTGCCGAAGTCAAATATCAGCCTGGAAACAAAGAGGCTTGTAAACACCGAGGAAAACACCCCGATTGCAAGGCTTACCGCAAAACCCTGAATGGGCCCGGAGCCAAGCTGTGAAAGGAAGAGAGCCGCGATAAAGGTAGTAATGTTGGAGTCCATGATCGCCCAGAAAGCCTTGTCGAAGCCTGCGTCGACCACCGCTTTGCGGCCTTTGCCCAGCCTGAGTTCTTCCTTCATACGCTCAAAGATGATTACGTTGGCGTCTACCGCCATGCCGATGGTCAGGATGAAGCCCGCGATACTGGGCAGGGTAAGGGTAAAGTTGAACGCGGAAAGGATGCTGAACATAAAGTAGAAGTTGAGAATCTGGGCCACTATGGCATTGATTCCCGATACCTTGTAGTAGATCAGCATGAAGAACATGACGACGACGATACCGCCGAGGAGGGCATAGAGCCCCTGCCGTATGGTGTCTTCGCCAAGGGAGGCGCCGATACTCTGCTGGTTGGCTACCTCCAGTTCCACGGGCAGCGCGGCGGTTCTCAGGGTAAGGGCGATGTTGTTGGCCTCGTCAAGGCCGAATCCTGTCAGCAGCACCGCGTCCCTGATGGGGTTCGAGATCGTGGCCTGGCTCTTTACCCGGTCGTCCAGAATAATGGCAAGAGGCTTACCCACATTGGCGGAGGTGAGCTTGTAGAAGATCTCCCCTCCCTCGCTATCCAGCATGAAGGTAACTTCCGGCTTGCCGTCCAGATTGTTCCGGTCAACCACGGCGCTCTGAATGTGGTTGCCGTCAAGGCCGACTTCCTTTTTTACCGCGGTATAACCGGTAAACTCGTCCAGCCCGTAACGGTCTTTGATATAGACACCCAAAATATTTACATCGGCAGGTACAATGGAAGGATCGATAAGATTCCCTTCCAGGTCAAATGTACCTGTGGGATGCTGATTGTAATAGAGGTTAAAGGCTTCGGCAGCTTCCGAATCCACCATGTGGAAGGCCAGCCCGCCCTTACCCATGATAATCGAATTGATCCGTTCAGGATCCGCCGTTCCGGGAATCTCCACATAGATCTGATCCTGACCCTGCCTGCGGATTACGGGTTCGGTAAGGCCGAAACGGTCGATCCGGTTGTTCAGCACCTCCAGAGCCCGGTTAATCGCGTCTTCCCGGTCCGCGTCGTTAAGTGAACGGCCGAGCCTCTCCTGCAGGGCATTCAGATCCGCCTGGAGCACGATGGAAAGGCCGCCTGAAAGGTCAAGACCCAACTGAACCGCATTCTTTTGGAGGTCCTTGAGGGCAAAAATCTTCTCCCGGTATTCGGTTTCAACCGCATCCAGGGCCTCTTTGCGGCTTGCAAAGGCACCGAGCACCGTTTTTGCGTCCCAATGCCCGGGGGCCTTCTGCCTGCTCTCTCTGTAGATCCGCTTTGCCCTTTTTTCAAGAAAGGCAAATTCCGGGGGTAGGTCTTCCCCTGCCTGCGCCAGCCTGAAAAGCCGGTCAAAATCTTCCTGGGCGGCCCTGGATGCATAGACCTTTATCTGCTCCCTGGACTCCAGAGCCAATGTCTGCCTGTCCTTGGGCACCATAATGTACCAGCGGAGGCTGGGAAGCAGGAAGAAAAAGCAAATCGCCATCAGCACCAGGATGATGGCGAACCTGTAACGTTTACTCATTCTTATTCTCCGGCATCTGAATCTTTCTTATCTTCTGCTTCCGCTGCGTCGTCACCGGATTCTTTTTTCTCTTCTTTTTCAACTTTCTCGACCCTTTCTACTGAAGAAACGGCGCTTCTGCTGAATTCCAATTTGACACTTTCATCGACCCTGACGATTACCGTCTTTTCTTTGACGCTCTGAATAGTCCCGTGAACGCCGCCTATGGTGACTACTCTGTCGCCCTTTTTAAGGGCTCCAAGCATTCTTTGGGTCTCCTTCTGCTTCTTATTCTGGGGCCTGATGATAAGAAAATAGAAAATGGCGATGATCGCCGCAAAGGGGAGAAGACTCGTTAAAAACGAAGCGCTGCCGCCGCCCTCGCCGCCTGATGCCGGAACCCCCATGAGAAGGGGGAGTACAAATGAAAACATAGGGTAACTTCCTTGATAGTTAAGTTAAACATCAGCCTAGCATGGCAGGGGACAGATGGTCAAGGTAACTAAAAATGTCCGCCCAAAAACCGGCCGGGCCTGAGTCTGCGGGGATACCACATATCCACATGAAAAGATATACTATAATCAGATATGATAAGAAGTTATGCGCAAGGAGTCATTATTAACACTTCGTGTTAATTTTCGATTCACATAAGCGGCGAGACGTCCGCTTTTTAGAGGAGTTATTTGATGGATATAAATGCCGTCCTGAAACGGGCCATGGAATATATCGGCCGGGAGAAGGATGCGGGTTTCCGCGGCGAAGTGGAAGAACTTGTCAGAAAAGAGGACTGGAAGGAGCTGGAAGACCGTTTCTACCGGAATCTGGAATTCGGTACCGGGGGCCTGCGCGGGATCATCGGCGGGGGATACAACCGGATGAACTCCCTGGTGGTAAAGAGCGCCACCCAGGGCCTTGCCGCTTATTTCAAAAAGACCTTCCCCGATAAGGACAGAGAGGGAAAGCTCTCCGCGGTGATCGCGTTTGACAGCCGCCACTATTCGGCGGAATTTGCCGAGGCTTCCGCGCTGATCTTTGCCGCCAACGGGATCAAAACCTGGCTTTTCAGCAGCCTGCGTCCCACGCCTGAGCTTTCCTTTGCCATTCGGAAGCTCGGCTGCGACACGGGAATCGTGGTTACCGCCAGCCATAATCCCTCCACATACAACGGCTACAAGGCCTACTGGAACGACGGTTCCCAGGTCATCCCCCCCCACGACATTGGGATTATCAGGGAAGTTGAGGCTGTCAAAGATATTTTTGAAATGGACAGGCAGGAAGCCCTGAACGAAGGTCTTCTCAGGATAATCGACAAAGAAATTGACGAGCCCTACCAGGCAATGGTGAAGAGCAGGCTTTTCAGGCCGGACTTGATCAAGGCAAAGGCGCAGGAGGTGAAGATCGTCTACACTCCCCTCCACGGAACCGGGGCCTTCCATGTGGAAAAGGCGCTGGGGGACCTCGGACTCAAGGTGATCACCGTACCGGAACAGCGTGAAGGCAACGGGGACTTCCCTACGGTGGTCTTCCCCAACCCGGAAGAGGCGCCTGCCCTCAAGATGGCTATTGACCTGGGTAAAAAGGAAAAAGCCGATGTGGTAATGGCGACGGATCCCGACGCGGATCGGTTCGGCATAGCCGTACCGGAAAAACCCGGCTCGGACACCTATGTTTTGGTTACCGGAAACCAGATGGGCGTCCTTCTTGCCGATTACATCTTCCTTTCCCTCAGGGAAACGGGGAAACTTCCGGCAAACGCGGCCATGATCAACACAGTCGTTACCACAGGCATGCAGGCGAAGGTGGCGGAATACTACGGAGCGGCCTGTATCGAATGTCTTACAGGCTTTAAGTGGATCGCCGACATCTGGCGGAAGTGCGAAAAAGGCGAGATTGACAAAACGATTGTCTTTGGAACCGAGGAAAGCTACGGCTACCTGGTGGAAAACGAGGTGAGGGACAAGGACGGGATAAGCGCCGCGGCCCTTACCGCGGAAATGACACTCTACTGGCGCAGCCGGGGCAAAGGCCTCCTGGACAGGCTCAACGAATTGTACCATATCTGCGGCTACTGGCAGGAGATGGGGATCTCCAAGTACTTCCAGGGCCCCGAAGGGCCGGGGGTGATGAAGGGCATCATGGACAATTACCGGAAAAATCCGCCGGAAACCCTGGGAGGCCTTGCCGTTACCCGGGTCAGGGACATTAAAAACGGGGTGGACGGCCTCCCGCCCAGCGATGTACTCCAGTTCTATCTTGAAGACGGAACCATTGTAAGCGCCAGGCCCAGCGGTACAGAGCCCAAGATCAAGTTCTATGCCACTTCCTGTACCAAAGTATCGGGAGATCTTGAAAAAGCCAGGGCCGAAGCGGCACGGAAACTTGAGGCCATTACGAAAGACATCCGCTCTGTGATTGGGGACTGATGGAATCCTACTCCTGGGCTCTCGAAGCCTACCGCGACGGGGCTGTTTTTACCGCGTTTGACATTGAAACAACCGGTCTTGACCCAAAACAGGACAGGATTGTGGAGATCGGCGCCCTGAAATTCGACAAGCGGGGGCCGGCCGCCCGCTTTTCGGTATTGATAAACCCCGGCGTCCCCATGAACGAAGCCGCGGAAAAGGTGAACAACATAAGCGACGCCATGCTGGCAGGGAAACCCGCGCTGGAAGAGATTCTCCCCGATTTTCTCATGTTTACCGGAAACACGGTGATCATCGCCCACAACGCCCCTTTTGACTGCGGCTTTGTCAACGAGGCTTTGAAGCGGCTTTACGAAAAAGCCCCGGCGCGGCGGGAAGATTCCTCACAGGGCGACCTCCTCCTTTCATTCGGCGAAGCCGCCCCGGAAGCCCCTTCCTGGACGCCGCCCTTCCCCGCCCTGCCAAACCGCATAGCGGACACCCTGGTCATGGCCCGCGCCGCCTTTCCCGGCCGCCCCGGCTACAGCCTCCAGGCCCTCGCCTCCGGCCTGGGCATCACCGCGACAGAGGCCCACCGCGCCGAAGACGACTCAAGGCTCTGCATGGAGATTTTTTTAAGGATTGCCGGTCAGACAGCCTGGTATTTGCCGGACCGGGAATAATAATCTTCCATCAGCAAAAATTCCGGGAGATACACATGCCGCACCCCTTCTACGGAACTGCGCCGGTGTTCATCCAGGCTGACCACGTATTTTGGGTATTGATCCTTTATTTTTAACCCATAACTCCGCTCAAGTTAGGCTGTCTATTCCCAGCTTTTTGAACAATTTTCCGATATACACATATATCCTACGTAAATATCATGGAATTTATGTAGAATTTCCACACTTTGGCTCGCGCTGTCGTTCCGGTCTTCCCATTTTTCGGGACCGGCTAACCGGAGCGAGCCTGATTCGAGAATGGCAAGGAGGCGGTCAAGGTGTGTGTAATGTTTGAGAAAAGCGGGCCCATCGGTTGTTTCAATAGTTGTTTCAATATCCATCTTTCTTCCTCCTATTCCCCGGCCGCCAGCCGGAAACCAAGGTAGTGGTACCGGAAAGACGGAGTTAAATTGCCCTGAGGGGTGAACCCCATACTATAGTCATTATAGTACCAACTCCCACCGTGTACGACGCGGTTAGTCCCCGAGGATGTACCACGCGGATCGGTCTGGATCCCGGAACCATAGGCACCGGCCCAATCCCAGCACCATTCTGTCAGCCTATCAGCAGCAGCGCCGCTATCCCGACAATCATCGTTACATATAACCCTTTTTTCATTTTCCACCTCCTTGGGCGTTACCTAAAGAAAATTTTTTAACCTCTAAGTCGAATAAGTCGAAAAAGTTAAGAGAAGAGTGAGGGACTCTTAAAAACTTCTTCGACTTCCCCGACCTCGCGGTAAACTATTCTAT
>JAISCR010000203.1 GCA_031265435.1 Treponema sp. | reverse complement strand
AAATGCCCTTTGGGCCCCTTTACAAACCCCCTCCCTGGGGGTTTTTTTTAAAAAAATCCAAATTTTTTGGTTTTTTTTAAAACTGCTAAAATATTTTTTTGACCCCCCCCCCCCCCCCCCCCCCGCTGGATATCGTGTAATTTTCCAGTCCAGACAGAAAAACATTTCTCATCCGGCTGTCAGACAAACGGTTTGTCCGCATCGCGGGCAAGCCGTTTTTTTATCTCTCGTTACAGGTGTAATAAAGAAGTCAATTCAAGTGCGGCCCTGGACTTGAAGTAAGAGCTTTTTTATATTTCCGTGCGTATGCATGGAGAAAAAATATCCTATAAAATAGGAGGAGTTTTTATGAAAAAAGCAGGATTGATTTTTGTCAGTATTGCTCTGCTTGCGGTGATGGGTTGTACAACTACCGATTTTACCAACAATGACGTTGGCACCTTTAACCTGGCGCCCATTGCGACCAAAGATTATGAGGTTCTGGGCCCCGTGTCCCTTACCGCGGAAGATGTTCTCACCGTGGGGTTTGCCGGCTGGACCCAGTCACACTCCGGTTCAACGGTTACCTTTGAGAATCTCCTGACCGAAGCGAAGAAACTTGGCGCGGATGATATTATCAATGTCCGTATCGACATCTATGACAATAACAGCACCAACAAGATTCTTGACCCGATCATCGGATATACCAAAACGTACCGGTATATTGGCAATGCGCTGGCAATCAAGTATACTACTGCCATTAATGGCGCCGCCGCCGACAACTGGACCAACAGGTTGGGCGGGAGCCTTATTAATGAGAACACAACCGAGACTAAAGGCGGTTTAGGCGGTATACTGGACTTTTTCGGGTTCTAATCGGACGGTTTAGTCCATGCCCCCGACAGGGCCCAGGGGGCGGATTTTTCCTGAATTATTTGGCGGGGGGTTCCAAAAGGTTTCTCCCGCCATTTCCTGCAAAATTTGCTGTTTTTTGGGAGGCTTTGAATGAAAAAAATCATCTCGTTTTTTATTCTTGCAGTCGGTTTTTTGCATGGCGCGTATACCCAGAATGTCGGCCCCGGGGAATCCCTGATAATTGTGAGTAAGACAGGCGGGGTTGCTGCAAGTATTACGACTGCCTTTAAAATGGTAGATCTTTATATTGACGGGCAGAAAAAAACAATCATTTCCAGCGACAATCAAAAAACCCGGATTGCCGTGCCAAACGGCGAACATTCCATTTATACGGCGCGGGGAATCGCTAAAAGCAATACTGTGGCATTTACCGCAAATTCAAGCGAAATCGAATTCCTTATCGAAACAACGCCTCTTACGATGAAAGTATCAAAAATCAATGAAAAGGCCCTGGAGATTGCCTCACCCCCCCAGACAGGCAGAAGCCGGAATAATACCCGTACCGCGAGCGGCGATATAGAAGGCGCCTTAAACAGGGCGGCGGATGAATTGATATACGCAATTGAGGAAGGTACTACTATCGCGGTATTAAGTGTCTCTTCAAGAGACAGGGAAACAGGCGAATTTGTACTTGAAGAGTTGGCCTATATACTGGTTGATACAGGACTTTACACGGTAGTAGACCGGAGAAGCCTTGATGTCATACGAAAAGAGCAGGATTTTCAGATGACAGGCGATGTTGATGACGGTTCGGCGGTATCCATCGGAAAAATGCTTGGGGCAAACATAGTAATCACCGGCAGCATCAGCGGTTCGGACTCCACAAGAAGGCTGCGCCTGAAAGCCCTGGATGTACAAACAGCCGAAATACTCGCAATGGCATCCGAGCGTTTCTAGCCTTCCCTGCGTATGCCTGCGGCAAAGGGGCTGTAACGGATTCCCGTATCGTAAACATCCGCTCCTTCGGCTTTCTTGAGGGCGTATACTACGGCATAGGTAAGCGGGGTCATGAGCACTTCAATGAAGCACTTGAGGAAGTAGTTGGTTAAGAGAAGGCTTGCGAAAAGTGCCCAGCCGAAGACTCCGGCGATGCTTGCCACAAGGACAAAGACAAGGCTGTCAAGAAATTCCCCAACCAGCGTAGACCCGATGGTTCTCACCCAGAGGAAGCGGCCCTTCATGGCTATCTTTATCCGCGATAAAACCACGGAATTGGAAAATTCTCCGGCCCAGTACCCCAGAAGGCTTGCCAGGGCAATACCTCCGGTGCTCATGCCCCCCAGGATTGCGTCGTAAGCGGCAGTCCCCGCATAGGCTTCCCAGTCCGGAGAGGCTGGAAGGCGGCGGAGCATGAAGAATACCGCGGAGGAGAGGATCAGCGCCGCAAAACCCGTCCAGATTACCCGGCGGGAAGCGCGGAAACCGTAGACTTCGGTAAGTATGTCGCCGAACACATAGGAAAGAGGGAAAAGCAGGGTTCCCCCGTCAAAGGCCATGGGTATGCCAAAGACAGAAAAGCCCAGATCCACGATCTTTGCCGAGGAGGCCACATTGCTCACTACCAATATGACCGTAAAAAAAACTGTAATGGTATCAAGATACCTGTACGACCCCTCGGGCCGTACAGGAAATACGGCTTGCCTGTGCTTCTCTATGCCCACTTAATAAAACCTGTCCTGTAGGGATGCACCAGAGCCGGATGCTTCGGCAGGATACGCACCGTATGGCCCTGCATGCCTGTGTCCAGGCATTCTACCCTGATCTGGTAGATATTATTCGTTCCATCGACTCCGGTATGCTTCATCTCCGCCCGGTGGGCATTCCTGATCTCGCTGCCCTGGTTGGAAACAGACCCATAATAGAGTTCTACCAGCAGATCCTCCGGATGAAGCGGTCCCAGATCGATGTACGCGGTAACGGCAAGAGAGTCTCCCCTCTGCATGACCGGTTTGGAGTTGCAGTTAAGCCTTTCTATCTTGATCCCGTCCCAGGCCCCCTTGAGGCGGCTGAAATAGGCCGCAAGAGATTTGGACTCCGCGTATTCATCTTTGATAATACGCCGGTAATTCTTGAGGGCCGGGAAGTAATAGTTGTTGGAATAGTCCGTGAGCATCCGGTGGCTGGACATGGACTGGCCTATGGTACTCATACAGGTCTTCATCCGCTTGATCCACTCACGGGGCAGACTGTCACGGCCCCGCTGATAGAAGAGGGGAACCAGATCCCGTTCCAGGATATCATAGAGGGCCTTGCTTTCAATATCATCCTGAAGGGTATCGTCGTTGTACTGTTCCCCCTGGCCTATGGCCCAGCCGAGTTCCGGATCGTAGGCTTCGTCCCACCAGCCGTCCAGAATCGAACAGTTAAGGACGCCGTTCATGGCAGCCTTCATGCCGCTGGTGCCGGAGGCTTCCATGGGCCGCCGGGGGGTGTTAAGCCACACGTCCCCGCCCGAAGTAAGGTAACGGGCCACGGTCATATCGTAGTTTTCGATGAAGACGATACGGCTGGTAACATCATACTTTTCCGCAAAATGGATGATCTCCCGGATCAGTTCCTTGCCGGGAAGATCGTGGGGATGGGCCTTTCCGGCGAAGATGAGCTGCACAGGCCGGTCATTGTCCCGAATCAGGCGGAGAAGCCGTTCAGGATCGCGAAGCAGCAGGTTGCCGCGTTTGTAGGTAGCAAAACGCCGGGCAAAACAGAGGGTAAGGGCATAGGGAGAGAGGGCGTCTTCCGCCTGACGCATACGCCGTTCCACCGCGCCGGTACGCCTGTACTGTTCCCGGATCCGATCGCGCGCAAAGGCCACGAGGCGTTCACGCCGCCTTTCATGGGTACGCCAGAGCTCCTCATCACTTATCCTGTCCATACGATTCCAGATCTTGAGATCCGTCGGCTGATCGAGAAAATGAGGGCCAAAGTAACGGTCAAGAAGATCCACCATGCCGCCGGAAATCCAGGTGCGGGGGTGTACGCCGTTGGTCACATGCCGGATAGGCACCTCATCGAGGGGGAGACCCGGCCAGAGATCCTTCCACATCTCACGGGAAACTACCCCGTGGAGCCGAGCCACGCCGTTGGCATAGGCCGCAAACTTCAGAGCCAGCACAGTCATGCAGAAGTTTTCCCGGTCGTCATTGGAATGTTCCCGGCCCAGGGCCAAAAAGTCTTTCCAGGAGATCCCCAGAATCTGGGGCCAGGTTTTGAAGTATTTTTCAAGCAGGGCAACGTCAAAACGTTCATTTCCCGCCGGTACCGGGGTGTGCGTAGTGAAAATATTGGTGGGCCACACCGCCTCGTAGGCTTCCTCGAAGCTGAAGCCCTTTTCAGTCATGATTTCCCGTATCCTCTCCAGGCCCAGGAATGCGGCGTGGCCTTCGTTCATGTGGGTAGCGGCCGGATTGATACCCAGAGCCCGGAGAGCCCGAATACCACCGATCCCGAGGAGAACCTCCTGCCTGATCCGGGTTTCCTTATCCCCGCCGTAGAGGGCGGAGGTAACATTCCGTATATCCGCTTCGTTTTCTTCAATATTGGTATCCAAAAGGAACAGGGAAGAGCGGCCTACCTTTACTTCCCAGATCTGAGCCACCGCCTGACGTCCCGCAAGATCCACGGTGATCTTGAGGGGCTGGCCGTCCTTGCCGATTTTCCGCTCTACCGGCATGTTATACCAGTCGTTTTCCGGATAGCTTTCCTGCTGGAAACCGTCGGCATTGAGCACCTGGGTAAAGTAACCCTGCCGATAGAGGAGCCCGATACCCACCAGGGGGAGCCCCATATCGGAAGAAGTCTTCATGTGGTCGCCCGAAAGGATGCCCAGACCTCCTGAATAGATGGGAAGGCTCACATCCATGCCGTACTCCATGGAGAAGTAGGCCACCACTTCCTTCCTGCTGCCCCGATACCAGGTATCGCCCTTCTTATACCTGAGGAAGCGGTCATACACTTCCTTGAGCGCGGCCAGATAGGAGTCATCCTTGGCCACCTGGGCAAGCCGCGCGGGATTTGCCATACCGAGAGTCCTGACGGGGCTCTGCTGCGACTGCATCCAGGCATCATAGTCCAGTCTGATAAAAAGCTGAACCGCGTCATAATTCCATGAAAGCCAGAGATTCCCGGCTATTTCTTCCAGGGGTTTTAAGGCCGGGGGAAGCTTCGGTTTTACGGTATACGTGGAAATGTTCATACATTCAGCTTATGACGAGTATGGAAAGATGTCAATGTTCAGGAATTAATTCGAGTTTGTGCCTAATGCAAACCGAAACGTTCGGAGAATTCCTTCAAATGGCTGCCTATAAAGAGGGCGCCGTAACAGGTTATCACCACTCCAATGGTAATTCCGATGGGCAGAAGGAAAGATATTCCCCCGGCCGCGGCTACTTCAGCAAAATTGAGGCCCAAAAAGGAGCTTGCCAGAGATATAAAGATCAGAATTCCCGTGAGACTCCAGGCCCTTGTGCTGATTCCGCCGGGATTGTCCCGCACGGGATCCTCTTCGCCGACTTCCCCGGCAATGCGGGCCATGACAGCGTCTTCAAGCCCGGGAGCCGGGTAAAAAAAGTCATTCTTCAGGGATTCCCGGGCAAGCTCAAAGCGCTCAATTTCCCGGGCGCACTGGGGGCAGAAAAACAGATGAAAGCGGATCCTGAGCTGCAAAATGAAGGGGATCTCTTCTTCCCCGCCGTACCCGTAAACCTTATCCAATATCTCGTCGCATCTCATATTCTTACCCTTTTTCCTCTATATTTCCGATTTCCTTCAATTTTTCCCGAAGCAGCTTCTTCGCCCTGAACACATGAGATTTAATCGTATTCACCGGAAAACCGGTGATCCCTTCAATCTCCTGGTAGGAACGGTCATAAAAAAAGAAAAGATCCACACAGATCCGGTAGCGTTCCGGCAGATCTTCCAGGGCTTCCAGCACCGATTCCCGGGCGGCCTTGCGGATAAGCGCCGATTCCGGCGTTTCACCCTGTGCTTCACGCTCCTCTTCGGCCAGGCTCAGGTACTCTTTGCGGCGGTTAATCCCGTTGACCGCCGTGTTGTAGGCAATTTTGTATAACCAGGTCGAAAAACGTGAACGCCCTTCAAAGCGGGGGAGATTCCGGTACACCTTGAGGAACACGTCCTGGGTAAAATCCGATGCATCGTCCCTGTTGCGAAAAAAACCCATCCCCATACTGAAAACAGCCTGTTCATGGCGGCTGACAAGGTAACCGAAAAGCTCTTTCTGCCCCGAGACAATTCTGCCGACGAGGAGCTGCTCATCCGCATCGTCTCCCTGTATCATGAGTCTCCGTTACCCGTGGGAGCCCCGGTGGAATAACTCCTGATTCCATAAAACACCAAGAGGCCCGCCCCCATGGAAAGGGGAATGAGCCCGCCGAGAAGCCCGTAAGAAGCCCCCGCAACGATGGCTAAAAAAATGGTCAGGGCAAGTCCCACGCTGGTAAGTAACAAGCCGGCAAGCAGGCTGAAGACAAGAATGTCAAAATCCGGCCGGGTATAGTGTCCTGCCTTGATGAGCAGGGTTTTCCTCCGGTGGCTCCACAGGATGTAGAAAAAAACAACCGCGGCGCCCATCACGATTCCCGCCAGGGGTATGATTGCGATGACTACCTGGGCAGCATTGGAAGATATATTCCCCATAAGCGGCTCCTTGGAGCCTGTCCCAAAACTAGTTGACTATGCGCTAAAGCGCATGGTTTTGGGACAGGCTCTTGCAGTTTTTCAAGTCTTTAGCCTTGCAAAACTGCGGAATTTAAGGTTGCTTTCCCAAAAACTGAAGTTTTGGGAAAGCCCCCTTTTACTATACCCGCTTTCCCGGCTTTACGTCTATGTTTAGACACCGTTCGGGGTAAATGGTTTCAGTCTAGTATCACAAAGTCGTTGAAGTAGATCGCCTCGATTTTTCCCAGCCTGAGAAGCTGGTTGTAGCGGGCGAGGATTCCGGTTTTTAGGGAAGCTTCATCGGTCCTGCGGAGTTCATCCGCCGAAAAACTCTTGAAATAGTCACCGGTAATCTGCCTGAGTTCCGGCAGCCGGGCGGCCAGTTCCTCGGAAAAAGACCTGTCTTCCGGGGGATAGGGGAACACCACCGAAAGTACCGCCGCGGCGGGCTCGGGCTCCAGGCTTATGCGCAGACGTCCGATTCCCGTAAAAACTCCGTCCAGATAGCGGCCTTCCGCGTCCATGCCCCAGGCTTCGGAAGGAGTCCTGCCGCGGGCAGTGCTTTCCGGCGCGGGCAGGGCGGCTTCGGGGGCGCCAAGACTGAACAGGGGGCCCGACTGGGGGTTCCGGAGGAGTCCGTAAACGGTACCCACGCAGAGCAGCAAAGCCACGCATCCGGCAAGGATCGCAAGAATAATGAACGCGGGCCCTGTCCAGGCCGGCGCTTCCCTTCGCGGGAAAGAACCTGAAAGATACGGTTTTGCAGGTCTAAAGGAGCGGTTTTCCAATCCATTCATGTTTCAATACTACTCTATTTTCTATTTTTTTAATAGAATGGGAAACAGAATTGAGCCGGTTTCAAAACCCGGTTGGGGTTTCGCCGGTTCTTGCTGTTTTGCGAAATTGCATTTTTAAAATTGAAGGAGGCTTCCATGATTATCGCCAGAGAGGACATGAAAAGGGAACAGAAGGAAAAAATGAGGGATGGGGAGGGAATTGCTTCTTTTACCCACCTTGTGGACTGCGAAAATGAGAAAAACATCCGCATGCTTTCCGAAATTAGCCTGCCGCCCGGCGCTTCTATCGGTTACCATCAGCATAACAGTGAGACTGAGTATTTCCTGATCCTTTCGGGAAAGGGAACGGTAAACGATAACGGCACGGAACGGCCTGTGTCCGCGGGAGACGCCATCATCACCGGCAACGGCGCCTCTCACTGTATCAAAAACACCGGGAAAGAACCGCTGGTGTTTCATGCGGTGATCGTAACGTATTAGCGCGGCATTGCCGGCTATATCGAGGGGACATTTTTTCCACTGTCCGGGAGGCGGTAAAACGTCTTGAGGGTTCCTATGCCCCGGGGATCATTGCCGCAGGGGAAAGCGACAGGATCACTGCGGTACGCAGGGAAAGTCCTCTTGCGGCAAAATACCCGTTTGACAGGCCTGTTATGTCGCGGTGTCCCTTTTATTTTATTGCCAAATATTCTTCAGGCAAAAGAGGCTTTATTTGACTTTTTTTAAAGTCTTTTATATTTCTTGTTATAATATAATCTATATTCTTCTCTTTGGCCGATATTTCAATAACCGCATCTTCATAATCAGACAAATTTGAAAACAATGATTTTTCCAATATTGTTTTATTTATTTCGATGATTTCGAATATTTTTAATAATACAGTAATGATTTTTGTATTCTTGTTTCTATCTCTAACATTTTTTTCCAGGAAATATGATAAAGTGGTTATTTCATGAGCACATAAATATCCTTTTACCTTCTTTAAACAACATTGTATTATTATTTCTAATGCTTTTTCGTGGCCAGGTCTTTTATCCAGATAATCAATGATTATATTCAAATCAATTAAGATGGTCTTCATGAAATCTCTTTCTTAGCTCTTTTTTATCAGGCACATCTATTCCTCCAAGAATTCCGTATAATTCCGCGACTTCCTTCGGAATCTCAGGTGTACTTTTGTTTTTTAATTCAAAAAAATAATTTTCGATTATTTTTGAAATAGGTTTACGCGATTTCTTTGAATAATCATGAGCAAAATCAATAATATTCGAATCAAGGCTTAAGGTCAATTTTTTATTCATAATAAAATACTCCTTACGTATGTAATAAAATAGAATGGCGTATTTGTCAAGACCCTTTTATAAGATTTCTCCGGCTTTTCCAAATATTCAACTTCATAAGAAACCTCCAAAAATTGTAATTATCCACCATAATGAAAGCATACCGGGCTCCTGTCAAGTGGAGTCGAAAAAGGATCTGAGAGCTAAAAACTTATTCGACTTCTTCGACTTTTTGTGGTAATCTCTTCCTCTTTCGTTCGAGTGGTTGCCGGGTAGAACCGGGTGGTTATTTTAAATGGAGAATTCCTGACTTAGCCGAAAACCATCTTGCATATTTTCCCGTTTTTTGATACGTTTTTCTACAACAACATCTTTTAATGCAAGGAGGAAATGCCATGTCCGATTCGGACGGCGGGGGTAGTATAACCCGCAGAAAAAACAGAACGGCGGCATTTCCGGTTTAGAAGGGACTTGGCGAATCCTTGAACCGGATCCGGGCGCCCTGGTGCGCACGAAGGCCGGCCGTTCACAGGAGGATTCCCATGATAAAAATCCGCATACAGGACGAAAAAGGGTTTGTCGAGACCGGCGCGGTGAGCAAAAACTGCTGGATAGATGCCCGCAACGTAGACAAGGAAGACATTGAACGGCTTGAAACGGAATTCAGGATCGCTCCTGAACTTCTTACCGACATCATGGACGCGGACGAGCAGGCCCGTTTGGAAAAGGAAGATGAATATACGGCCCTCATTGTCCGTCTGCCGGTAAGTGATGAGAAAGCCGAAGTGGTCTTCTACACCCAGCCCCTGGGCATCATTCTTTTTTCCGACAGGATTGTTACCATCTGTCAGAGTTCAAGTGAAGCCCTGGACGATATCGTCAAGAACCGTGTCCGCGGTTTCAGTATCAAAAACAAAAGCGCCTTTGTTCTCAATCTTCTGGGCCGCTTTGCCTTTACCTTCCTCAAGGAACTCAAGGAACTCAACAAGCGTACCAATCTCATCAAGAACGAACTGCAGCGTTCCATCAAGAACAATGAACTTATCCAGCTTCTTTCCATCCAGAAGTCCCTTGTGTTCTTTACTACCAGCATCAAGAGCAACGAATTGCTCCTGGAAAAGCTGCAGAAGAGTTCCCTGATCCGCTTCAAGGAAGACGAAAGGGAGCTGCTGGAGGATGTGGTAATCGAAAACCGTCAGGCAATAGAGATGGCAAACATCTATTCTTCTATATTGACGGGAACCATGGATGCCTTTGCCAGTGTTATCTCCAACAATCTCAACATTGTCATGAAACGGCTCACGGTAGTTTCCATCGTGCTCATGATCCCCACTCTTATCTACAGTTTATTCGGCATGAATGTGGCGCTTCCCTTTGAGGAGGAACACGGGATAGGATGGATGATAATCATAGTCAGCCTTGCGGCCGCCGCCCTTGGAGCCGTGTTCCTCAACAGGGAACGGCAGGTAAAAGGGGCCGTCCGGCAGAAAGGAAAGGTGAAAAAACGGAAATGATAGACTTACGAAGCGATACGGTTACCGGGCCGACTCCCGCGATGCGGAAAGCCATGGCGGAAGCGGAAGTTGGAGATGATGTCTACGGCGATGATCCAACCATGAATCGTCTGGAAAAGCTGGGCGCGGAACTTTTGGACAAGGAGGACTCCCTTTTTGTGCCTTCCGGGACCTTTGGAAACCAGTTGGCTCTGTTCAGTTGGTGTACGCGGGGAACCGAGGTGATCCTTGGGGACGAATGTCACATCATTCAGCATGAGGCGGGGGCGGCCTCGGTGATTGCCGGGGTACAGACCAGGCCCTTTTCCGCTCCGGACGGTATTCTCCCCGGCAGGGAAATCGAAAAACGGCTCCGCGGGCGGGATCTTCATGCGCCCGCGACTTCGCTTATCTGCCTTGAAAATGCCCATTCTCTGGGGAAGGCGGTGCCGGTGGCGGCCATGGACGAGACGCGGCGCATTGCGGATTCATGGAGGCTTCCCATTCACCTGGACGGGGCCCGGATCTTCAACGCGGCCGTTGCGCTCAAGACCGAAGCGGCGGATATTGCCCGCCGGGCAGACTCGGTGATGTTCTGCCTCTCCAAGGGGCTGTGCGCGCCGGTGGGTTCCCTTCTCGCGGGCCCTAAGGACTTCATCGCCGAAGCAAGGATGAAGCGGAAGATCATGGGCGGCGGCATGAGGCAGGCCGGGATTCTCGCGGCGGCGGGGATCATTGCCCTTAACGAACAGACCGGCCGTCTGGCGGAGGATCATGAACGGGCCCGGAAACTGGAAGATTTTTTGTCGGGGATTTCCGGTATCGGCGTGCAAAAGGGGGACATCAACATGGTGTTCTTCAGTTATGCCCCCGCCGCGGAGGGGAAAAAGGCCGCCCAAATCGTAAATTTCTTCAGGGATAAAGGGATTCTGATCGGCAGTCCCGAAAACGGCCTCTTCCGTTTTGTGACCCATTACTGGATTGGGGATAAGGAACTTGAGGAAGTGAAAAAAGCTTCCGAAGGCGCTTTTCAATGAAGACGCTCAGACCCCCAAAGACAACACGCAGAAGCGTCTTCCGGGACAGGCGGGAGAAAATTTATGACTGGATGAGCCGGGAAGGTATCGCGCTTCTGGCTGTTGAAGATACGGAAGGCAGGAGAGACCCTTCACTTCGCTGGCTTTCCGGGCTGCCCTCCGACGGCATACTCTTTCTCAGTGTGGAACGGCACTCCCTTCTGGCGGCCTGGGATCTCAACCTGGCGTCCATTCACGCGGACGCGGAACACCTGCTCCCCTACAGCGATTTTAAGCGCCGGCCCATGGAAGCCCTCAGGAGCGCCGCGGTAATGCTCAAGATTCCGCCGGGTTCCAGGCTGGAGATCTCTCCTTCGACCCCCTATCCCCTCTTTCTGGACTATGTGGGAAATATCGGAGACTTCGATATCCTCTGCCGCCGGGAAGGGGCATGGCAGGAGATGGAGCAGCTTAGGGCCCTGAAGGATGAAGGGGAGATCACGCTCATCAGGAAGGGGGCGGAGGCGACCAACAGCCTCCTCCGGCTTCTGGAAAAACAGATCCGCAGCGGGAAGATCAAGACCGAAGCCGACGCGGCCCTGCTTATCGAAGCCGAATGCCGCAAACTCGGCTGTGAGGGCACCGGATTTGAGACCCTCGCCGCGGGCCCCGAACGGAGTTTCGCGATTCACTCATTTCCTCCCTATACCGCCTCTCCCTTCGGCAGCCGGGGGCTTTCCATTCTCGACTTCGGCCTCAGAATGGGAGGTTACTCCACAGACGTGACCATGACCATTGCCAGGGACTGTTCCCCTGCCCAGGAAAAGATTCTCTCCCTGACGGAAAAAGCCTACGATCTGGCGCTTTCCATGGTGAAAAACGGCGAAAGTACCCGGAACATTGCCGCGGCTGTGGACAGGTTCTTTGCCCGTTCCAAACAGTTCATGCCCCACGCGCTGGGCCACGGGATCGGCCTTGAGGAGCATGAACAGCCGCCCATCAGGAACCGGGATGACAACCAGTGGGTACTCGCACCGGGCATGATCTTCACTCTGGAGCCGGGGCTCTATGATCCGGTTTTGGGCGGCTGCCGTCTTGAAAACGACATCCTCCTCGGCGAAAAGGGGCCCGAAGTCCTCACGGAAGCGCGGATCCTGAGGCTGTAAACAGGTTTTGTGGTAAACCGCCGCGGGCGTATTGTGGGTATTGTATCCCGCCTGCGGATCAAGTATGCTGAAAACCATGAAGGTTTGGGTAAAACTGCTCATCGGCTCCCTCATGGGAGTCCTGCTGGGATTTTTCCTTCCCGTGGATAATGAGAAAATTCTTTCCTCTCTCCTCTGGCTGGAGGAATTGGCTCTCCGGATAGGCCGGTATGCCGTCGTTCCCATTTTGATGTTTTCCCTTACCATTGCCGTATATGAACTCAGGCAGGACGGTCTCTTTTGGCGGCTGGTACTGCGGATATTTCTGGTCATCGCCGGAAGCGCGGTTTTTGTAATCGCGTCGGGGGTACTGGTAACCCTGTTCTTCCCTCCCGCCCGGATTCCGATCCTCATTGAAGAACAGCTTGAGACGGTGAGCCTGGGGGTGGCGGAAAACATAATCTCCCTGTTCCCGCCGAACATGCTTTCCGTCATGGTAAACGACGGCGCGTATATCTTCCCAATCTGCATATTTTCCTTCTTTCTGGGCATGGGGCTTTCCTATGACAGAAACTATACCAAACCGGTAATAGCGATGCTTGATTCCCTCTCCCGGATTTTTTACCATATCTATTCATTTTTTTCCGAAGTCCTGGGGCCGGTGATGATCGCGCTGGCCGCCTATTGGGCCATACGTTTTCACAGTATACTCAAGGCGGATGTGTTTCACGATCTGATAATGCTTCTGGGGGTTTACAGTATTATTCTGGGCCTCGTGATCCTTCCCCTCTTTCTATATCTGCTCAAGCCCAAGCTGAATCCATGGATCATTCTCTACGGTTCTCTGGGGCCCGCGATTGCGGCCTTCTTTTCCGGAGACATTAACTTTACCCTGCCTGTACTCCTCAGACACAGCAAGGAAAATCTGGGAGTGCAGAGAAGGTGTAACGCAGTAACGCTGTCGCTTCTGTCTGTCTTCGGAAGGGCGGGAAGCGCCATGGTTGCCGCTTCGGCATTTATCGTGATCATAAAATCCTATTCCAGTCTGGGAATCGACCTGTCCGATATTCTCGTTATCGGCTTCCGGGCCCTCCTTATCTCTTTCCTTCTTGCCCGGCATCCCGGAGACGGAGCCTACACGGCCCTTGCGGTTCTCTGCCTGGGTTACGGCCGGGGCTTTGAGGCGGGCTACCTCATTCTCAAGCCCATGGCTTTTTACCTTATTGCGGTAGGCACTTTTCTGGATGTAATGCTTACCAGTTTTGCGTCCTGTGCGATTGCCCGGCTTTCCGGCTTCATGGAAGAAAAAAGTGTAAGACACTTCATATAAGATTTGGTTATCAAGGAAAATTGGAGATATGGAAATTACACAGGAATTTATCGAAGGGCTTGAGATTAACGAAATTGTCCTGATGAAAAAAATCGCGGAAGGCCTGTCAATCGGCATAGGACAGGTTTCCGTGGTTATCGGTTTATTGAACGAAGGGAGTACCGTTCCCTTTATTGCCCGCTACCGGAAGGAAAAGACAGGCAGCCTTGACGAGGTACAGATTCGGGACATTGAACACCGGTTTTCCGGCGGGAAGAATGTCGAAGGCCGCAGAATAGAGATTATCCGGGGCATCTTTGAACAGGGAAAACTCAGCGAAGCGCTCTACGAAAACATCATGAAGGCCGCTACCCTGACGGAACTTGAAGACATCTACGCTCCGTATAAACGGAAGAAGAAAACCCGCGGTATGCTTGCCGTCGAAAGGGGTCTTGAACCTTTGGCGGACGCCATGGTGATTTTAGAGGAAGCGCCCCTGCGGGAAAAGGCTCATTCCTTCATCGTCGAAAACAGTGAAAATCCCGAACTTTCCGTTGCCACTGCGGAAGAGGCTCTCCAGGGCGCCATGGATATTATTGCGGAACGGGTGTCCCAGGATACGGAAAACCGCGCTTCCGTCAAGGCTTTCTATATCAAAGACGGCAGGATCATTGTCAAGGCTTCGCAGAAACCCGGCGTTGGGGACGAGGAAGCCAAAAAGACCAGCACGTACCAGATGTACTGGGACTATACGGAACCCCTCTCCCGGATCAAGGCTCACCGTATCCTCGCCGTCAACCGGGGCGAGAAGGAAAACGTACTGGATCTTACCATTGATGTGGATGAGAACAGCGCCGCGGAAATGCTGCAGAGGAAATACGAGATTCACAATGATTACCACAAGACCGCAATCGAAGACGGATTGAAAAGACTCCTCTCGCCCGCGGTTATCCGGGAGATCCGGGGAGACCAGAGTGAAACGGCTGACGATCACGGCATATCGGTGTTCAGCCAGAATTTGAAGAACCTCCTTATGCAGCAGCCGATCAAGGGAACCAGGGTACTGGGTATAGATCCCGGCATACGCACGGGAACCAAGTGCGCCTTTCTGGATGATACGGGTAAATATCTGGGAAGTTTTGTAATCTATAATCACAAAGTTGAAGAAGCGAAAAAACTCATTCTGGAGGGAGTCAAGCGGTACGACATAGGGCTTATCGCCATCGGAAACGGAACGGGTACCAGGGATGTACAGGAGATTGTTACCCGGGTTATCGCGGAAAACGCTCTGGAAATTCTCTATACCGTTGTTGACGAAGACGGCGCTTCGGTGTATTCGGCCAGCGACATTGCCCGTGAAGAATTCCCCGAACTTGATTTAACAATCCGGGGGGCAATCTCCATCGGGCGGCGGCTTCAGGATCCCCTTGCCGAATTGGTGAAGATCGATCCCAAATCCATCGGGGTGGGGCTCTACCAGCATGACCTTAACCAAAAAAAACTTTCCGACACACTGGACGAAGTTGTTTCTTCGGTGGTAAACAATGTCGGGGTCAATCTCAATACTGCCAGCGTGTCTCTGCTTAAATATGTTTCGGGAATCAACTCATCCCTTGCAAAAAAAATTGTAAAGTACCGGGATGAGAAGGGCCGCATTGCCGGTAGGGATGAGCTTACCGGAGTTCCGGGCATGGGGCCGAAATCCTATGAACAGTGCGCCGGTTTTCTCAAGATTCCCGGAAGCCGGGATCCTCTGGATAACACCTGGGTACACCCCGAAAACTATGCGGCGGCCCGCGAGATACGCAGTACCATTACCGCCAACAGCAACCTTTCCTCCGCCTTTGTAAAGGAACTTCAGGAAAAGCACGGGATTGGCGACACTACGATCAACGACATCATCGAAGAGCTGAAGAAACCCAACCGCGATCCGCGGGAGGGTTATCCCAAACCTCTGATGCAAAAGGGCGTAGTTACCTTTGAAGATCTTGCGGAGGGAATGATGATATCCGGGAAGATCAAAAATGTCGTTGACTTCGGCGCCTTTGTGGATCTGGGGATCAAGGAAACCGCCCTTGTACATATCTCCGAGATGAGCGACGGTTTTGTGAAGGATCCTCTGGAAGTTGTAAAAGTCGGTGACATACTGGAATTTAAAATCGTAACTCTGGACAGGGAACGCCGCCGCATAGGACTGTCCAGAAAAACAGACGGCGGAAAGAAGAGCGAAGGGCAGAAAACCGAAAACAGAAATAAAGAAAAAAGACAGGTAGTTGTAAAAGGAAAACCGGACAATACTTCCGACGGCACCATGTACAATCCCTTTGCGGAAGCCTTAAGAAAAATGAAGGAAAAACGGTAGGTATCAATGCGCGGCTTGAGTAATTTGATATGAGCGCGTTACTAAAGGAAGGGTTGCTGCGCTTGATGCATGATGATCCTGACATAGACAAGCTGTGTGGCAGCCGCTTCGACACGATTCAGGAACTCCTGGAGAAGTATGTTTGCGAAATAGAGCTTTTTAATGAAGCCTACGGCCTTGTGAATGTTCAAAACCGTGATGAACTCATCGTAAAACATATTCTTGATTCTCTGACTCCTTTGGGAATTCTGTTCCGTATACTTTCCACCGCTCCCCGGGCCTCAAATAAAGTTGCGGACATCGGTTCCGGCGCCGGTCTTCCCGGTATTCCGCTTGCAATCGCAATGCCGGGAATTTTCTTCAGCCTTATCGAAAAGATGGGACGCCGTGCAGGCTTCCTTAAAAATTCCCTGGCCCTGCTTGCCCTTCCCAATGCCGGAATCATTGAAAAAGAAATGGAAAAACTGGAAACGGAACAATTCGATCTCATTATCTGCCGTGCCTTCAAACCGCTCAGTGCGGATCTTATAAAAAAATTCAGGCGGCTCCTCATAGCCGGAGGTTCCATGGCCTTTTATAAAGGAAGGCTGGAAAAAATTACCGAAGAGATTAGGGAATCGGGGATTGAAAATACCTGCCGTCTTGTAAAAATCAGCGTTCCCTTTCTCGACGAAGAACGGCATGTCCTTGTGCTGAAGGCGGAATGAATATGGATTTTCACGGAATGAAAGTCGCCGAAAGGTCAATCCGGAATTACCTCTCGGGCAGAGTCTTTATGGCCAGGGACGGAAATGAAGATCTAATCATTGCCGATCATGTTCCGGGTTTCCGCGGCCGGGATCTGGAAGAAGGCGTCATTGCCGCGTCTCTTAACCATGAAAATGCCTGTGTCCTGCGGAAACTCTTTCCCTTTACCGCCCCGGGACGGGTTCTGGGAAAGGAACGGAGTTTCGGCCTCGGGGACAGGCTTGGAATTGCGACAGCCGGACACATAAAGGTTTTTGAAAAGTACGACGCGTTTCCGGTCTTTGCCCAGCAGTCGATACGGGAATTGAATCTTACAGGCCGCACGTACGAAGAAGTCCTCGACGCGGCAAGCTTTGCCGTTTTCAAGGCGGGCTTTACCAAAACCTGGGGCGCGGACGGGGATCACCTGAAGACTCCGGAGGATATTGAACACGCCCTTTCCCTTGGTTACAGCATGATAACGCTGGATTGTTCGGATTATATCAAGCCCTTTACAGAAAACGCCGCTCCTCCCCTGAATGCGGCATATAAAGAAAAATACCTGGAAAAAAAATTTGATATCGATTCGGAACATGGCATTACCATTGATTTTTCGGAAGATGATTTGAAAAGCATAACCGGCGTTTACGGCGAAGCGATCAACTTTGCCGTTGAAATGTACAACCGGTTCCTGAAAGACGGAAAATACAAAGCCGATTTTGAAATATCGATTGATGAAGCTTTATTAATTGATGAGACTTCAAATCCCACAAGCCCCCGGGAACATTATTTTATCGCACGGGAACTGCGGGACGCAAAGGTGGATTTCAAAACCCTGGCTCCCCGTTTCTGCGGTGAATTCCAGAAAGGAATCGATTACATCGGAGACTTGAACCGGTTTAAAAAAGAAATAAAGATCCATGCCGCCATTGCCAGACACTTCAATTATAAACTGAGCATACATTCGGGTTCCGACAAGTTCAGCGTATTTCCCGCTATCGCACAAGAAACCCGCTGTTCCTTCCACACAAAGACGGCCGGCACCAGCTGGCTTGTCGCCATGAAGCTTGTAGCGCAAAAAGATCCGTCTCTTTACCGGGAGATTCACCGCTTTGCGTTGAGTGTCTTTGATGAAGCGAAAAAGTATTATCATGTAACAAGCGACCTTTCAAAGATTCCCGGCCTTGATTCCCTTGAAGATGCCGCGCTTCCCGCCCTTTTTGACAATGACACGGCAAGACAGCTCATACACATCACCTACGGATTGATCCTCGGTTCCAAAAACAGCGGCGGAGTTTTTACGTACCGCGAAAGGCTCTACAAACTCTGGAGCGAATATGCGGAAGACTACGCAGAGGCGCTGGAAGAACATATCGGCAGACACCTGGATCTTCTGGGTGTAACAAAAGAGCGGGGTAAAAAATGAAACGTCAGGCCGGGCACAACAATTCACCCGAACATGAGACGAAGCCTCATGCGTTAATCAGCGTATATAACAAGGAAGGGGCTGCCGATCTTGCCCGGTGTCTCTCTTCCCATGATTGGGAGATCCTTTCCACGGGCGGAACCGCGAAGTATCTTAAAGATCTGGGGATACCCATACGCGATGTTTCGTCGGTTACCGGTTTCCCGGAATGTCTTGACGGCAGAGTGAAAACTTTGCATCCCGCGGTTCACGCGGGTCTCCTTGCCAGGCGGGATGACGATTCCCATATAAAGACACTTGAAGAACTCAGGATCAGCCCCATCGATATTCTCTGCGTTAACCTCTATCCCTTTTTTGAAAAAGTAAAGGCCGATCTTGGTCAGGAAGAAACAATCGAATTTATTGATATAGGCGGGCCGGCCATGCTCCGTTCCGCCGCAAAAAATTTCCGTGATGTTATTGTGCTGAGCGATCCTGAAGATTACAGGGAATTAATCGATCTGATTGAAAATAAAGCCATTGAAGAGGACAGGGTTCCTCTGGAATTCAGGCGGCGCCTTGCGGCAAAAGTTTTTGATCTCACTTCGGCCTACGATGCCGCCATTGCGCGTTATCTCCTGAAGGAAGAATACCCCGAATACTGGCCTTGTTCACTCAGGAAAAAACAGAGCCTCCGCTACGGTGAAAACGCGCATCAGTCGGCAGCTCTCTATATTGATACCGGTAAGGGCGGAGCCCTGGCGGGGATGGAACAGCTTAACGGCAAAGAACTTGGCTACAACAATATCCGGGATCTGGATCTCGCGTGGAAAGCCGCCTGCGCGTTTGGTTTATACCCCGAAGGCACCGCGGGGCCGGAAAAAGTGCCGCCACTGGGGCAGAATGAAGTACTATCACTTTTGCCGAAAGAGAAACCGCGCAAAAAAGTTTCCTGCGTTGCGGTTAAACATAACACGCCCTGTGGTATCGCTCTGGGTGATTCCGCTTTTGAAGCCTATGAAAAAACCTTTGCGTGCGATCCTGTTTCAATCTTCGGCGGTATCGTCGCATTCAACGCTCCGCTGGACAAAAAGACCGCGGAGAAACTCACGGAGCTTTTTCTTGAGATCGTTGCCGCTCCGGCTTTTGAGGAAGAAGCCCTGGAGACGCTTAAAAAGAAAAAGAACCTCCGCGTCATACGCGCCTCTATTCCCCCGCAGGAGAGCCATGAATGTATCGCCGTGGACGGCGGTCTTCTTGTTCAGGAGGCGGACAGAAAACTTTTTGAAAAATGGGAAACGGTTACCGGGGCGCAGAGTGAAGCAGACGACATCAGGGACATGATCTTCGGTATGAGGGCAGTCGGTTTTGTAAAATCAAATGCCGTCATGATTGTCAATGACGAATGTGCCGTGGGAATCGGAGGCGGACAGGTAAACCGTATCTGGCCTGCTCAGGATGCGCTGCGCCGCGGCGCCGAAGTTTTAAAAGACAGGAAGGCCCGTGTCCTTGCTTCCGATGCCTTCTTTCCCTTTCCCGATATAGTCGAAGCCGCCGCGGCGGCGGGCATCAAGGCAATCATACAGCCGGGCGGATCACTTAATGACAGGCTTTCAATAGAAGCATGTGATAAATACGGAATTGCCATGGTCTTTACCGGAACAAGGCATTTCAAACATTAAACCGTTTGCAGGAAACTTCGTTTCCTGTTCGATTGAAGCGTAAGGCGCGGCCTTATAACGAACAAGAGATTCCGGAGGAAACCATGTTAAAAGGACGATCCCTGATCGAGCCGGGAAACTTCAGCCTTGAAGAGCTGGATACGATCTTCAACCTGGCGGAAAAAATTGAAGAGGATGAAACGTATCTGCGGGAAAGCTGCCGGGGGAAACTGCTGGCCACACTCTTCTTTGAACCAAGTACCAGAACCCGTCTGAGTTTTGAAGCGGCGATGCTGCGGCTGGGCGGTTCCACGCTGGGCTTTGCCGATCCCGGTTCGAGTTCCGCGGTGAAAGGTGAAAGTCTGGCGGACACGATCCGCATGGCGGCCTCTTATGCCGACGCCATCGTGATGCGTAACCCAAAGGAAGGGGCCGCCCTGCTTGCGTCCCGTTATTCGCCGGTGCCGGTGATCAACGCGGGAGACGGCGGGCACCATCATCCTACCCAGACCCTGACGGATCTTCTCACCATCAAACGGTTGAGGGGAAAACCCGGAGCCAAAATGCTTGCCGAATCGGTAAAGGGCCTCCGCGTCGGTTTCTGCGGAGATCTTAAATTCGGCCGTACCGTTCATTCCCTGTCTCACGCGCTTGCCCGTTACAGCGGAGTAAAATTTGTCTTCATCTCTCCCGATGAACTGCGGGTGCCTGAATATATTACCAGGACGCTTGACAGGGAAAAAATTGAGTATACTGAAACCGGAAACTTTGATGAAGCCATGCCGGAACTCGATGTGCTTTACATGACCAGGGTACAGCGGGAACGTTTCTTCAATGAAGAAGACTATATACGCCTCAAGGATAGTTACATCCTTGACAGGGAAAAACTTGAAAGTGCAAAACAGAATCTGATAATACTGCATCCTCTGCCCCGTGTTAACGAAATTGCCGTGGATGTGGACAGGGATCCCCGCGCGGCTTACTTCAAACAGGCCAAATACGGAATGTATGTCCGCATGTCGCTGCTTGCTTCAATTCTGGGTGTTGTATAGGAGGTATATGAAATGTTAAATATCGATCAAATCAGAAACGGGATCGTTATCGATCATATCCGGGCGGGTCTGGGGATCCATATCTTCAACTGGCTGGGGCTGGACAAGGCGCCCTACAATGTCGCATTTGTGATCAACGCGTCTTCCAGACACATGGGTAAAAAAGATATCATCAAGATTGACAATACCATCGAAATCAATTTTGACATTCTCGGCTTAATCGATCCCAATATCACGGTAAATGTCATTGAAAACGAACAGATAACCGAAAAGAAACAACTCTATCTTCCCGAACGTGTTGAAGATGTGCTTATCTGCAAGAATCCGCGCTGCATCACCTCCACGGAAAAATATATTCCCCATATCTTCCACCTGGAAAATGCCGAACAGCGCAGTTACCGCTGTGAATACTGCGATGATATTAAATCGGCACGGGACTTCAGGGAATAAGGGCGGTAGAAAATCATTGAAGATGATCGTTCTGAAAAATTTCCATATCGTCGATAAAAATACAGACTCGTTTGGAACGGTTATCATTGAAGACGGCGTCATTAAGGAAGTAATTGCCGAATCCGGTGACGGCCTGGATTATGTATTGAACGAAAAAAAAATTGAATACTACTGCCTTGAAGCAAGGCTTGTCATTGACGGACGCAATTATATTCATCCTGAAATTCCTTACAACCAATCCCTGCTTCCGGTTTTAATGCCGGCTCTTGTGGATCTTCATGCGCATTTCCGGGATCCAGGTTTTCCCGAAAAGGAAACCCTGGAAAGCGCCTGCCTTGCCGCGGCTGCCGGAGGATACGGGACGGTAGTCTGCATGGCAAATACAAAACCGGTACATGACAGCATCGAAAAGATTACCACTCTTAAAAAACGTTCCGACGCTTTAGGATGTATCGATCTTTACCCCGCAATGTCCCTCACAAAAAACATGGAAGGCCGTGAGCTGTCGGAAATAACAAAGCTGCCGCCGTATACCGAAAGCTCTTCACCGTTACTGCCCCGGCTGCTCAGTGAAGACGGCAAAGATATTGCCGGTGATTCTCTCTTTATTACGGCAATGAGGGAAGCAAAACGCAGCGGCCTCCCCCTCTCCTGCCACTGTGATTTCGGCGGTGAAGAGGCGGAGAAACTGAAAAAAGAAGGGAAACCCCGTTCCCTGTGGAGCCGCATCGAAGAAAACAACGCGACACGGAGGGTCATTGAACTTAATAAAGAGACGGGTTGTAAACTCCACATTGCCCATGTTTCCACAAAGGAAGCGCTTGAAATGATCCGCCGGGCAAAGAAGGAAGACATGTGCCTCAGCGCGGAGGCAAGCCCTCACCATATCGGCTGCACAGAGGAAGACGCGAAGAGACTCGGCGGCGAATCCTTCGGCAGGGTGAATCCACCGCTCCGCGGCGAAGAAGACAGAGAGGCTCTTGTCAACGCGATTCTTGACGGAACAATTGACGCTATCGCAACCGATCATGCGCCTCATTCGCTGATCGACAAGGAAGCAGGCGCTCCCGGTTTCAGCGGCCTTGAAACCGCCTTCCCCCTCTGTTATACCGAACTGGTATTGAAAAACAACATGGATCTCAGACGGCTTTCCGCATTGATGAGCGCGGCTCCGGCCGGGATTCTGGGATTCGGCGGGAATGATCCGCGCGGCAGGGGAAGAATCGCGCCGGGATTGAAGGCGGATTTGATTATTGCGGATCTGTGGAAAAAAACAACGGTAGATCCTGAGGCCTTCAAGTCGCGGGGAAAGAACAGTCCCTTTGCGGGCCGGGAATTGCGGGGGCAGATTCTTGTAAACATAAACCGCGGACGGATCGTGTATGAGGCATAAAAATGTATAACATGGATAAACTCTATGAGGCGGTTGAGGAGAAGGGGCATGTCTGTATCGGTCTTGATACCGCCGCAGACTATATCCCGGCAGCGGAATTAAAGAAGGCTTCATCGGCGGCGGAGGCGGTACTGGCCTTTAACACGGCCCTTGTCAACGCCACTTTCGATCTGTGCGCCTGCTACAAGGTGCAGATAGCATACTATGAAGAGATGGGTCTTGCGGGATTGAAAACATATTCGGAAACATTGCGCCGCATAAGGGAAAAAAATTGCCTTGTCATTGCCGACATAAAACGGGGGGATATTGCGGATACCGCTTCCCGTTATGCCAGGGCTCATTTTGAAGGGGATTTTGAAGCCGACTTCGTAACGCTCTCGCCATACATGGGCATGGATTCAATTGAGCCCTGGATTGAATTTGCGCAGAAGAAAGGCAAAGGCGCCTTCGTGTTAATGCGGACAAGCAACAGGGGCATGAAGGATTTCGAATATCTTGAAATCAAAAACACGTCCAAAAAACTCTACGACGCAGTGGGAGACAGGATGCAGGAAATGGCCGCCTCCCATGAGGGGAAATACGGCTACGGCGCTTTCGGCGTGGTGGTAGGTTGTACGGAACGGGAAGAAGCCGCGGCCATACGGGAACAGAGAAACAATCTCTTCTTTCTTATACCCGGTTACGGCGCACAGGGAGGAGCGGCAGATGACGCGGCCCTGCTCCTCAGGGAGTCCAACGGCGGCGTGGTAAACGCATCCCGTTCAATACTCAAAGCATGGTCGAAAGAGGCTCCCGCCGATGCGGACAACGATTTCGCGGCGGAAGCCGCACGAAAGGCTGCCGTGGAAATGAGAGACGCAATCCGTATCTGCGCAAAAAAAGGGAGCCTGTAAAGTGGAGAAAACCGCGCGGGTTTCTGTCCTTAAAGAAATAAAGGCCGTCAACGGAGAGATATTCCGCATGAACTTTTCCTGGACAGATCCCGCGCCCGCGGCGGGACAATTCTTTATGATCAAGCCGCTCCGTTCTTCGGTTTTTCTGGGAAGGGCAGTCAGTGCCGCCGCGTGGAATGAGGCCGCACACACGGTAAGTTTTTTGATAGCGCTGCGGGGCAGGGGAACAGAGGAACTCTTTGACATGCGGACAGGTGAAAAGGCGGAACTGATCGGCCCCCTGGGAAATACATGGGCGGAGTTTCTGCCTCCCGCCGCGGATAACAGGGCTGTGGCATTGCTTTCAGGCGGCATCGGTATTGCCCCCCTTAAAGCCTTTGCCGCGGAACTTGAAGATGCCGGCCGCCGCTATGATTTTTACGCGGGATTCAGAAAAGCCTTTGACAACGAGGAAGAGCGTAAAGAATTTCTGGGAAATGCGGCTGCGGGAACTTCCGCTTATTGTATAGCCTTTGAAGATCCCGGAGATCAGGTAAACGGCTCAGACAAAAGAGGCCTAATTCTGGACTACTTTGATCCTGAGCCCTATGCCGCGGTGTATGTATGCGGCCCGGAGGCAATGCTCAGGGCGGCGGCGGCAAAGTGCAAGGCCGCGGAAATACCCTGCTTTATCAGCATGGAAAGGAAGATGGCCTGCGGGGTGGGCGCGTGCCTCGGGTGCAGCATAGAGACGACAAAGGGCATGCGGAGATGCTGTGCCGGCGGCCCTGTATTCAATGCCGGGGAGATCGTCTTTAATGAATAACACCAAGCCGGATCTTTCGCTTGTCATTGCCGGAGTCAATTTCAAAAATCCTGTCATTGCGGCGTCAGGAACTTTCGGTTACGGCAGCGAATACGCTTCGATCATTGACGTCAGGAAGCTGGGAGGCATCTGTACCAAGGGCCTCACCCTCATGCCGAGGGCGGGAAACAGGGGCGTGAGGCTCCATGAAACCCCTGCCGGACTCATGAACTCAATAGGCCTTGAAAATCCCGGACTGGAAGTTTTTCTTGAAAAGGAATTGCCCAGGCTGAGGAGCCTGGGCCCGGCGGTAATCGCCAACCTTTCAGGTTCAAGCATAGAAGAATACACCGAAGGGGCAAGGCTGCTGGACGCAAGCGGCGTGGACATGATCGAACTCAACATCTCCTGCCCCAATGTAAAGGCCGGAGGCATGAGCTTCGGCCTGGATCCTGAAGCCGCCCTCAGCGTTACGGAGCCTGTACGGAGAGTCCTCTCCCATAAACCGCTCATGGTCAAACTCTCTCCCAATGCCCCGGATTTAGTCGCCCTTGCCCGCGCCTGCGTCAATGCGGGGGCCGATGCCCTCTCTCTGGTGAATACCTTCAAGGCCCTGGCAATTGACATTCATACAAGGAAACCTGTTTTTGAAAACATCAGCGCGGGTCTCTCAGGACCGGCAATAAGGCCCATCGCCCTCCGCATGGTCTGGGAACTCAGGGAAGCCTTCCCCTCCGCAGCCATTGTGGGCATGGGAGGCATCTCCGCTTCCGTTGACGCGCTGGAATTCCTTCTGGCCGGAGCCTCCGCAATACAGGTTGGCTCAGCTACCTTTGTCCACCCCGCAACAATGATCGAAATAATCGGCGGCATTGAAGAGTACATGGTAAAGCATGACTTTCATTCGATTGGGGAACTGCCCATCAGATAGTGTCTGTCCATCGGGTAGAGAAAAACTTTACATTTTCCTTGAACCGGGTTTGACCGCGGGGATTCCCTGTTTGCATAAGGCGCAGTCCGAAGCTTCCCAGTTTGCCGCGCCGATCTTTGCCCCCGCGTAGAGAGGCCGGTCAAGCGGAACTCCCTCCGCACGGCGATCCACAAGGCAGGCAAGGGCGGCAATCTCCGCTCCAAGCGCTTCCAGCACCGCGGCGCTTTCCCCGCTGGACTTGCCGGTGGTAACCACATCTTCCGCAATGAGGATCTTCTCTCCCTGCCGGATTTCAAATCCCCTGCGCAGACTCATCTTTCCCGCATCATCCCTTTCGGTAAAGAAGGCGGGGAGCCCCAATTGCCTTCCAAGTTCCCAGGCAACGATGATACCCCCCATGGCAGGCCCAACGATTGCGTCAATCGGAGGCAGTTTGCCGCTGGAGAGGTCCCCCTTAATCGCTTCCACAACCGGGGCCAGGGCCGCCGCCGCCTTGTCCGGGTACTGCAGGAGGCGGGCGCATTGAAAGTAACGATCCGCATGGCGGCCCGAGGAGAGGAGAAAGTGTCCTTCCAGCATGGCGCCGGATTCCCGTAAGAGGTCAATACAAGTCATGCGCTTACTATAACATATTTTTAAGCAGACAACATAGCCTGCCCGGTTTCGCGCTGTCCCCGAATTCTTTTCACAAACCGCCTGTCTGTGCTATACTTCCCGTGGAAGCAAAAAAAGCCAACAGTGAAAGCCCTTATATTTGATCTCTTCTATACCCTCATCAATCCCAGACGCAGTGCCCTGATGAAAGAAAACGAGTATGACATACTCAGCTTAAGCATGGAAGAATTTGAGGGGAGAAATATTGCCGGTTACGGCACGTTTGCAGCATCCCTCATGGATCCCTACGAGGAGATTGCGGAGATGCTGCGGGATTACAATTTCGACAGCGCACTCCTCCGCCGGGCCGCGGATGCCCGGATGAACCGTATACGCAGAAGCCTTTCGGATTCAGAGGCGGGAATAGATAAAAAAAATATCAGCCTCCTTCAGGAATTTCGCCGGAACGGTATAAAGACCTGCCTTATAAGCAACGCCGACGGCATGGACATACGCTACTGGGACGAAAGCCCGCTTAGCCGCTGCTTCGATACGGTGATCTTCTCCTGCCATGCGGGCTTCCTCAAACCGGATCCGCGGATCTATCGCCTTGCGCTGGAGAGGTTGGGCCTTGAAGCGGAGGATTGTCTCTACTGCGGCGACGGCGGCCACGGTGAACTGAACGGAGCCAGGCTTGCCGGAATGAAAACCGTCCTCAGCACCGAATACATCTCGGATCTGTGGCCCAAAAAGATCCCCCATCTTACAGAGGACGCCGATTACGTTATACATGATCTTACGGAAATCAGGAAACTCGTAAGTTGTTGACTCGTAAGTTATAAATTATCCCCGTTGGACTTTATGACTTCGGCATACCAGTAGGCCGAATCCTTGAGGATCCGTTCCTGTGTTTCAAAGTCGCAGTACACCATACCGAAACGGTCTGTGTAGCCTTTGGCCCATTCAAAGTTATCGGTAACGCACCAGTGGAAGTAGCCCCGAATATCCACGCCGTCTTCGGCTGCTTTGCGCAGGCATTTGAGGTAACGGTGGAGAAAGTCGATCCTTCCCGGATCATGAATCTTGCCGTCCAGGGATACCCAATCCGCGCAGGAGAGGCCGTTCTCGGTAATGTAGACGGGTTTCCTGTAGCGTTCCCAGAGGAATGCAGGCCCCCAGTAGAGAGCGTTGGGTTCCACCGGCCACTTGGCGGCGGTAATGTCATAACCTGCCTTACGGGGAACAAACTCATAGCCGCCTTTGCCGTCGGATTTAACCGGAGCGCCGTTGTAGATATTCTGTCCCAAAAAGTCCAGAGGCTGACAGATGATCTTCATATCATCCGCCCCGATCTTCGGCATCTTGTCTCCGAGACGCTGAAACGCTTCATCCGGATATTTACCCAGAAGGACAGGATCGCTCCAGAGGGACACCGACCAGAGCGGGTTATCGGCGCTCACGTCAAAGTAAGCTTTCCGCGCCGCCTCCCGGTCTTCGCCGCTTTCGGAGACGGGGTAATGGGCGCTTCCGGTAGGCGCATAACCGACCTGCGCGCCGGGAACAGCCGCCCGTATCGCCTGCACACCCAGACCGTGGCCCAAAAGTACCCGGTGAGCCATGAGCAGGGTATCCCAGATGGGAAAATGTATTCCGGGAGCATGCTCCGTCCTGTCGTAGGAAATGCCGATGAAACACTGGGGCTCATTAAAGGTAATGAAGTTCTTGATCCTGTCCCCGAGACGCCTGGCCACAAGCGCCGCATAGTCGGCGTACCATTTGGGACTGTCCGGATTGAGCCAGCCGCCCCTGCGGAAAAGTTCATAGGGATAATCCCAATGGAAAAGCGTCGCATAGGGAACGATCCCCGCCTTGATGACGCTGTCCACAAGCCGGTCATAAAAATCCAGGCCCTTTTCGTTTACCCCGCCTGTGCCTTCCGGAATTATCCTGGGCCATGAGATCGAGAAACGGTAAGCCTTGTACCCAATCTCCTTCATTATATCCACATCTTTCTGGTAGAGGTGATAGTGATCGCAGGCCGCCTCTCCGGTACTGCCGTTTATGACCCTTCCTTCCTGTTTGACAAACATATCCCAAACCGAAGGCCCCTTGCCGTCTTCATACGCGGCTCCTTCAACCTGATAGGAAGCGCCGGCGCCTCCCCACATAAAATCTTTTCTAAAGCCCATATTCCACCCCGCCTACTTTTTATAGCTTTCAAGCAGTTCAACGATACACTTAAGATCCTTGCCCGCATCCAGATAGGCATATTCACCCGAAGCATCGCCGTATTTGCCGCGCTGCACACAGGTAAGGCCCCATTTCCCGGCAGCCTCGATCACCTTGTCCATACCGTTTATTCCAAAGGCGATATGATGAATCCCCTCGCCGTGTTGATCGAGAAAGTCCTGCCATGTACTCTTGTGGCCGTTAGGCTGAATGAGTTCCATCTGCAGTCCGGGCCCTACATCGAAAAAGGCCATGAGACATCCGGCATCCGGGGCGGGCTTCCCGTCCACTACCGTCTTTGTAACTTCGTATTTGCCGCTGTCAACGGTGGGCGGCGTGGAAACGCCGAAAAATTCCGCAAACTTCTCCTTTGTCTTTTCTACGTCTTTTACAACGAAAGCGACCTGGGTTACCACATGGGTTCCAATTACACCTGCCATAGAATCCTCCAAAATATTGAATCTGATTTCAGCCAACGGCTAAAAAATTTCCACTATACAGTGTCTGTCCACAAAGTCGGTTACTTTGCGGACAGATCATTTTAAGGTAGTCTGTCTATAATGTGTCTACATTATAGACAGACTCTATATAGCCTTTGCCGCGATACAGGAAGAACGGATCACGATTCTGCCGGGCCAGACACCTTTATACTGCTTTTCAAAGGGATGCTCCACAAAATTTATCACCTTGGACGTAAGAGTCTCCAGCATCGCATCAAAATCGTAATGTACGGTTGTAAGCGGGGGATTAACAAACTGGCTGATCAGAATATCATCCGAGCCGACCACGGACACATCCTCAGGAACCCGGAAACCATGACACCGCAGTGTTTCTATGATCCCCAGCGCGACAAGATCGTTGGCGCCGATAATGCAGCCGGGCAGAGCTTTCCCCTCTTTCAGAAACTGTTCCATCGCTTCTCCCGCGGCATCGCTTGAAAGGGTCCTCACCTCAAGAATACTGTCTTCCCGGGGACTTATACCGCAGAGTTCCGCCGTTTCCCGAAAAATTTTATAGTTCTCCACCCCCTGACGGAAATTCATGTCGGGGCCGGCGTATATCAGATTCCTGTGCCCGGCGGCGGTAACATACTTCACCATTTCGGCGATACCCATGTGATCCAGATTGACCACTATGCGGTTCGGTTCCGGCTTTTTATCAAGACGCTGTTCAAATATACCGATGGGAAAACCCCGGCCTATGAGATCCTCGATGAGGCAGCATTCGTTGGGGAAGCCGACAAAGACACCGCCGTCCACCCGTGACTGGGCAAACATATCGCCGATCCGCTTCATCACCGCAGGATTGTTCAGATCGGCTACCTGGGAAGCCAGTACATAGTAACCTGCCGACATGGCGGTATTGATTACCTGGCGGATCATGAAATTCACATGAGTGTCTTCCAGACGGCTGCGGTTCCCCGTATTGGCCGCAAAAAAGAACCCGATGGTATTGGATCGCTTGCCTGCCAGAATCTGGGCGGAAAAATGGGGAGAATAGGAATGTTGTTCTATGATCCTGAGGACTCTCTCCCGGGTTGCCGGCTTCACATAGGCGTAATCATTGATAACCCTGCTTACCGTTGCCCTGGAAACTCCCGCAAGATGGGCTATTTCTGAAGCGTCAATACCTTTCACCCCGGCCTCTCCTTCCCTTCGCTATTTTAAGCGGCAACTCTCCATTTGTCAACGAAGGGAAATGGATTATCGAAAATCTAAAGTAATACCTTCCAGTTCCAGGAGTTTTATTTTTACCGCAATGCCGCCCGCATACCCCGTAAGATTGCCGTTTTTGCCTATTACACGATGACAGGGAATTAAAATAGAAATGGGATTATGGCCTACCGCACCGCCAATTGCTCGTGCGGATGTGCGCCTTCCCTTATTATCCAATTCAAATTGTTTCGCAAGTTCCCCGTAACTGGTGGTTTTCCCGCAGGGAATTTTAGAAAGATTGGCCCATACCGATTTTTGAAAAGGGCTTCCTTTAGGCATAAGCGGCGGCATAAAATCCGGTTCTTCTCCTGAAAAATAAATATCGAGCCATTTCTGAACTTTTCCAAATATGGGCAGATTTTGTTCCAAAACATCCTTTTCCAGTGTTTTTGCAAAATATTTTTGGCCTTCAATCCAGAGCCCGCAAATATTTTTACCATCACTTGATACGGTAAGCATCCCAACCGGGGACCTGATTTTTTGAATATATTCCATGATTTTTCTCCTTTCGGTATTTTGACGGGGAAACGTTCATATTTTTCCTGAAGAAGGAATAAAACGCAGACAAACTTTGAAATCCGGCGCTGTACGCAATATCTATAATGGTATCATTGGTCGTTATGAGTTTTTTCTTTGCCTCTTCAAGTCTCAAACCGTCACAATATTTTTTCGGTGTAACATTGTAATATTTTTTGAATATATTTACCAGGCGATGATGCGTCAGGCCAATCTGTCCGATTCTTTTAGTTAGTTCTTTTTGGTGAATAAAATAGTTGTCAAGCAGTAATTTTACTTTGCCGGCAATATCCTTGATTGGCTGATATTCCAGGAGATCGGGCCGGCATCGTTTGCATGGACGGTGCCCCGAGTGTTCCGCCTGTTTCGCCGTTTCAAAATACAGAACATTCTTTTTAAGGGGCGGTTTTGATTTGCAGGATGGCCGGCAAAATATTTTTGTTGATTTTACCCCATAGAAAAACAGACCGTCATAGCGTTCGTCATTTTTCAATACAGCCTGCCATTTCTGATCATCAGTCATTTTATTCCCGCTTTTTTCTTTGGAGCGTAATCTTTCATTCCCTCAATTGTTCCCGCGGCAACCGCCCAAAGGTAAAGACTCGCAACGGTACAGTATGGGCTGTATCTGCGCCTGTACCTTTCAAACATTTTCCTGCTTATATCCCTGTGATGATACAACATACGCAATCCCCGGTGAATTGCAAGATCGTTGTAACTGAGAATATCGGGCCTTTGTAAACAGAATATCATTATCATTTCCGCCGTCCATTGACCAATTCCTTTCAGTTTAGACAATTCTTCAATTACTTCATTGTCAGATTTATTTTTCAGCCTGTCTATATTTAATTCCCTGCATTTAATTTTGTAAGCAAAATCTTTAATGTATTCCGCTTTCCTGAAAGTCATTCCAAAATTTTGTATTTCATCGACACTTAAATCACAAATAACATCTATTGTAATTGCTTCCAACCCGTTATTCATTCTTTTCCATATCGTCGTTTGTGCCGCTGTCGAAATCTGCTGCCCAATAATATGGTGTATTATAGATGAGAACAAATCGGTATCTACCGTCCTTTTTATGCGTCCAATTCTGTCAATGGCATTACCGAGTATTTTATCTCTGCTTTTCAAATAATCTATTTCTATTTCACCATATCGAAAAAACAAAATAACAGTTCCTTTTATGCAACCATACATATCTTTTGGGAAAATTTCTTCCTCTTTTTGGACATTCAAATTTTATATTATTCTGACAAATTTGTTGAACCCGCCTCCCGGTTTCCCCGAAATGCCCACCGGTTGATATATGCAGTATGCAGCTTTTCACGCCGTTTCGCAAGCCGTTCCTTCCGGGGCAGCGTCATGTAACCTTCATGTTCCAGGACAAAACCGTGAAGCGGTTTTCGTCAAAACTATCGTGTTTTGGAAGAATTCTTAACCGCCACGTCGAAAAAGTCGAATAAGTTCCGGTACAAAGTCTCGTTCTCTACGCCCTAAAACATTTACCCGGTACTGTGGCCTTTATGGGGGCTCCCACAACTCGCTTGCGCGAGGGAGGCTTTCATCATCTCAACATGCTCACGCATGCTTTTTGGGGGTGTACTTCTTCGACTTTTTCGACCTCGTGGTAAATTTTTTCTTCAAAGTATGCCGCTTTACAGAGTACTACAGCCAAGATGGAGAATCGAACTCCAGACCTGTACATTACGAGTGTACCGCTCTACCGACTGAGCTATCTTGGCACGTTACTTTTCACAATCCACTATATACTTTACAATAAGGCTATGCAATACGGTATATATTACGCTTATTGGGAACGGCAATGGGGCGGAGATTACCCCAAATATGCCCAAAAAGTAGGAAAACTGGGTTTTGACATACTGGAAATCTCCTGCGCCTCCCTGCCCGGTATGAAAAAAGAAGAGATTCGGGAGCTCAAGGCGGCGGCAAAGGACGCGGGAATCGCTCTGAGCGCGGGTTACGGGCCCAGGTCTGAGGAAAATCTCTCCTCGGCGGACTCCAAAATCGTGGAACAGGGCTTTGAATTCTGGAAAAAGACCTTTGAAGTCCTCCATGAGCTTGAAATTACCGTCGTAGGGGGCGGGCTTTACTCGTACTGGCCTGTTGATTTTTCCAAACCCTTCAACAAGGAAGAGGATCTCAAACGGAGTATCGAGTCCATGCGCCGCCTTGCGGAGATGGCTTCCGGCATCACCCTGGGGATGGAGGCGCTGAACCGCTTTGAAGGCTACCTTATCAACACGGCCGCGGAAGCGCGTTCCTATGTAGAGGCCGTGGGCTGCAAAAACGTAAAGGCAATGCTTGATACCTTCCACATGAATATTGAGGAAGACAGCCTTACCGAAGCGATAAAGACCGCAGGCCCCTGTCTGGGACATTTTCACATCGGGGAAGCAAACCGCCGCCCGCCCCGGCCCGGTACCCGTATGGACTGGAAGGCCATAGGCAAGACCCTGCGGGATACCGGCTATACCGGAGCGGTTGTCATGGAACCCTTTGTCCTCATGGGCGGCCAGGTGGGCAGGGATATCAAGGTCTGGCGGGACGTTTCCGGCGGAGCCGGAGAAGCCGAACTGGACGAAGCGGCGCGCGCATCGGTGGAGTATATACGCGCTGTGTTTGGAGGCACTACTTAGAGTCTGTCTATAAAGTAACTGACTTTATGGACAAACACTACTTAAACAGCGAACCTGCCAGCGCGGGAATGGAAATAAAATTCCCTACGGCTCCTCCAAGGCTTGACAGAAAGAATACCAACAGCGCACGGGAAACACGGTTGCGGTAGATTCCCCTGAGGCTGGAAAAATCTTCGGCGATATTTTCCACGTCCTGTACACGGGGTTTGCGTACCCAGGCTTCGGTGATGCCGGAAAAGAGGCCCACGCCGATGAAGGGGTTGATCGTGGCTATGGGGGCGCCGAGAAAGGAAACCAGTATGGAAAGGGGATGCCCCAGCGCGATGAGTGTTCCCAGCGCGGCGAGGGAACCGTTCCAGAGTACCCAGCGGAGGAGCATGGAGAGGCTTTGGGCGGCCCCGGCCTGGAAAAAGCCGGCTATGACAAGGGCGGCAATTGCTACGGGGATGATCCAGCCTGCCGCCTTTGATAAAAACGAGGGCGGGGGAATGGCGTCGAGGGCCTCAACACCGGCGTCCTCGTTTCCCGCGGCAATCTTTTCAAGGTGGGCCCTGAGTCCGGAAAGGTGGCCCGCGCCGACTACGGCAAGCAGTTTTTCTCCGGCCGGCGTCTCCTGTCCGGCAGTCCAGATTCTTGCCGCCAGGTAGCGATCCCGTTCGTCGATGAGCGTTTCTTTTACCGCGGGGAGGTAGGAGGCCAGTTCCGCCATCATACCGTCAAGCTCGCTGGCCTGTTTGAGGTTTTCAATCTCCGTTTCACTGAGTTTTTCCGTTGAAAAGGCGCCGGAGATGAGGGAGGCCAGGAGCTTGCATTTGCTCCAGAGGCCGCAGCGGGACCATGCCCGGCGAAGGGTGATCTGTACTTCCCGGTCGCAGAAACGGAACGGTATGCCCAGTTCTTTGGCGGCGTCGCAGGCGGCCAGCATCTCTTCACCGGGTTTGACTCCGAGACCCACTCCCATGCGGCGCTGAAAGCCTGCCAGCACAAGGTTCGCTATAAGGAGGAAGCCCTTCCCTTCACGGAAGGCCTTTGACACATTGAGTCTTTCCCAGTCGTCTTTGGAATCCATTGATTTGAAACGGCCGCCGTCAAGTTCGACACAAACCATGCCGGGTTTTTCGTCCCGTATATGGGCCTTGACTTCATCAATACTCTCCCGGGAAACATGGGCCGTACCGATAAGGGTAACGCTGCGTTCCCCCAGAGAGACAGTAACAATGTTATCTTGCATCCAGATTCCGCTCCTCTATGGCCCATTCGTTAAGTCTCCATTCCGGTATGGCTTTACGGTCAAGTTCCCTTACCCGTAAAAAATAAATTCCGGCAAGGTTCTTGTTGCCCCGGATATCGTAATAGTGAGCCAGATAGAAAAGCATCCGGGCCTTGGTATCAAGATCCTTTTCTTTATCGATTCGTACAACAATATCATTATCGCCGGAAAGATCATGGTAGAGCCTCAGCAGGTACCATTCGGGCGATTCACGCTGCAGTCCCCGGAGAGCCTGGGCAAGAAACTGCCGGGGATCGTTTGGCCTGCCTGAGCGCATCCAGTTCATCGCGGCAAGGAGGGCATAGTACCATTCCCTGGGGGCATACCTGTAACATTCCCGGAATGCGTCCCGCGCTTCGGCCCAGAGCTGCTTGCGCATCTTTACCATGCCGAGTCCTTCATAGGCAAAGTAATAATCGGGCCTCAGGGCCACGAGCCGGGAAAAATCCCTGTCCGCGCCGTCAATGTCCCCCAGATCAAACTTGATGCCGGAACTGTACACATAGGCCACAAAAATATTCGGGTTTATGCTGATCGCCCGTTCATACTCTTCCAGGGCTTCCCTCTTCCGGCCCAGATCGTTGAGTGCGTTTCCCCGGTCCGCGGCGATAAAGTAGCTGTCGGGCTCCAGGCTTTTTGCCTTGTCGAGATCCTCAAGGGCCGCACGGGGATTGTCCCATTCCCTCAGAAGCCGGGCCCGCTCATGCCGGGCTTCGACCCAGTCAGGGTACAGTTCAACGGCCCGGTTGAAGAGCCGCTCCGCGTTTTTCCGGTCATGGTTAAAGCGGTACACCGAGGCCCGGCCCAACAGGGCTCCGCCGTTTTCCGGCTGGATCTGCAGGGCCTTGTCAAAATAGCCTGAGGCGCTTCTCCATGACCGGGCGCGTACAAAAATGTTCCCCAGATCTACCAGGGCGACGGTATTGTTTGGCTCTATTTTAAGAATCTTCTCCAAAAGGGCCTGCTGTTCCTTTCCCCTGCCCTCGGCAAATTCGAGTGTGGAAAGCACATAGAGGGCTTCGGTGTTTTGAGGATCAGCGGAGATGATTTCTTCGGTAAGAGCCCTGCTTCCCGGTCTGTCCCCCGCGGAGAGAAGCACCGAGGCCTTGAGGAGCCTGATGCCGGCGCTCTCGGCATCGGGACTCTCGATCGTCTCGAAGAGGGCCAGGGCGCCCTGATAGTCTCCCGCTTCCAGAAGCTCTCCCATCCTCTCCAGAATCGACTGGGTATCGGTGAGAGGAAGCCGCTCCGGGGGCTTGTCCGCGGGAGGAAGGGTTTCAACTTCCCTTTCCCCGGGAAGGGAAGACCCGGCATGTTCACGCGGGCTCTCGGGCGCCGCGGACGGAGTTCCCGCGCAGGACCAGAGAAAACCGAAGGAAAACAGAACAACACACACAATATATAAACGGAATCTAATCATACAAAAGTTTTCTGAATACAAAAGTATTCGAGCCTGTCCAAAAAACTGAAGTTTTGGGAAAGCCTCCTTCTTGCGTCCGTTCCAAAATTTGACATTCGGGAACATCCTCTGATATAAATGGATAGTATCTGATTACCTTATTATCGGCAAGGAGAGAGACAAGACATAGTGTCATCCATGAAAAAACCGGTTTTCCCCCGAATCTTCGCCCTCTTGTTTCTCTATGCGGGAATTTTTGTTTTTCTGGTACTAATCCAGTTTGCAAAGCAGGGAAGTTTTACCCGGCGGATAGGCGGTATGGTGGTAAGCGGCCGGTACAGGACTACCGAAGAGAATAACGGCGCGGGAATTCGCGGGTATCTTCCGCTGGAGGGAGAAGCCGGCGTTTTCTTCGGCGGCCTCGAATTCCGGCTGAACGGAGACGAAAACGGCGGGCTTTGCCTGGTAGATTCGGAGGGCGTAAAGACAAATGTCTTCCCGGAAAGTCTGGAAATTTCCGGAGAAACGGCTGTTTTCAGTCTGCCCGGCGGTGTACAGCTTCTGTTCAGCACCCACTATGTCTCGGGCCGGGTGGAATTGCAGATCCATTCATCCTTTGCGGAAGGAATTGAAGCGCTGGAGCTGCCTTTCAGACCCCTGCGGACTTCGCGGGTGAGGGATAATGGAAACGGAGAGATCAATATCGGCGTCGACGGGGTAATCTATGCCTTTGCCCGCTCTGTCCGGGGGGAAGAAAGCGGCATCCTTGTCCTGACGGAGGGAGGCCTGGATGTCTCCTACGGCCCTGTGCCGGAACAGCAGAGCTTCAGCCCCAAAAATTTTATCATTTCCCGGGCGGAAACCCGCCGTCTCTACGATACGGAAATCGCCCGCTGGCGGGATCAGAACTTTTCCCTGTTAACCAGAACCATTACAAGCCGCGGGGATGAGGATTCGGTCGTTGCCTACGCGGGCGAAGCGCTGCGCCGGGGGAGTTACAAGGCTGCGGTTTCGGCGATTCCCGCCTCGTTCATCACGGGAAGCCGCTACAGCTATGAATCTTCGGTGTACCTGGGCCGCATGGATCTCGCTTTCCGTTCCTTCATCAACCTTGAACGGGAAAAGATCAGCCGTCTTTCCCGGCTTATCAATGAAAAATCCCTGGATATTCTCAAGGAACCCCATGTTTTTGAATTTCTGGCAACCAGAGCCTACCTCAACTTCATGGATGATGGCCGGGAACTTATTCGTTCCGTCGATCCGGCGACTTTAAGCCTCGAATCTACCGCGGGAATCCTCGAAGGAGACCTGGATCTCAGCGCCCAATACAACTCGGGGGAAAATCCGTTTGAAAGGCTTGCCGATCAGGCTTGTTTTGTCATATCGGAAAACATCCGCCGCCTTCAAAACGACCTCATACTGGTTGTCCGGGGCGGACAGGTGGATACTGAATTCAATATCCGGCTGGGCAAGGCCCTGGCGGCCTGGGCGGAAGGTAAAGGCCAGGAAGAATGGGCCGGGGTGGGCCGCAGCATGGTGCTTTCGGCCCTCTCCCTTACCGATGAAACGGGCGATATTCCGGCAGAATTCAGCCTTTCCGATGACGAGATCCTTGTTCCGGGGGATACGAAGATCTCCGCCCCGAGGATCTACCGGATTCTGGCAACCCGTTCCCCGGAATTCAGCGATTATTACCCCAGGGCCGCCGGTATCGGGGCAAGGGTCAACGGCATCTGGGCCTGGACGGCCGCCCAGTCGCTGAGCGCAAGCATGGACGGCACGGTCATAGATATTGCGGTGACTTTTCCCATGGGAGAAACCCATTATATGATGATCCGGGGGATAAAACCCTTTACGAAGATCCAGTTGTACAATATCGACTACCGTACAGACCCCCAGTTTGAGCGTTACGACTCTTCAGGCTGGGTCTATCAGGCCCAGGATCAGGTTCTGGTACTCAAGATGAAGCACCGCACGGCGGTAGAACATATCAGAATTTTCTATTAGCAACAGAAGTTTGAGCCTTTGGCCCGATCCGGGAGCTTGAGCCTTGGGCTTGAGCCTCCGGCTCTTGCGTTTTTTTAATGTAACCAAAAAAACTTGTAAAAAAGCGTAGAAAAATTTCAGGGTTGAATATATAATGATACTCAATTAACCATATTTATGGAAAATTGTTTATCAGGCAACCCACATCGTTGTGCAGCATTTTCGCAAGGAGTACCTTTTTGACAAAGCGAGATTTCCCCAAAATCCACTTTTATGACCAGGATTTTGTCGATATTTATGACAAGACCTGGGCCTGGATTCAGGACTGCTGGAATGGGGGTGGCGGAGCCTGCGCTCCCGATGGGAAATTCTTCTTTTATCCGGGCTGTCCGGTGGTTGAGCAGGCCGATGCGATCTTTTCGTCCTTTTTTCTGGTGTATTCCAACCGTATATACATGGCTCACCCGACTCTGGATGTGTTTTACAGTCATCAGGAGGAAAACGGAGCCATCCGTTCCGCGTACAGCGTCGAAACCGGGGAACCTGTGTTCAGCGAATCCAACCCCCAGGGTCTGGGCATCCCCCTTTTCGCCTGGGCTGAATATAACCTCTACCATAAATCGGCCAACAAGAAACGGGTAAAGGATGTGCTTTCCATACTCCACCGTTACACCGAGTGGATAGATTCGGAATTCAAGCAGCCCAACGGTCTTTACAAGGTGCCTCTCGTCGCGGGGGGCATGGAAAATTCACCCAGGGAAAGCGCCGCGTATCCTCTGGACTTCAACACGATGATGGCCATAAATGTCCTCTATATGAGCGCCCTGGCGGATATTCTCAATAACAAGGAAATCAGTTTCCAGTACAAGAAACGCTATTTTTCCCTCAAGACACGGATCAATTCCCTCATGTGGAACGCCGAAGACGGGTTCTACCACGATATTGATATAGATGAAAAGCAGCTGCCCATAAAAACCATTGCCGGCTACTGGCCTCTGCTGGCGGAGATCCCCAACGACGACAAGGCGGAGCGGATCATAGCCAAGCTTCAGGATGCACAGCAATTCGGTACGCCTCATCCTTTTCCCACGGTGGCCCGGAATGAGCCTGAATTTGACGAACATGGCTGCGGTTACCGAGGTTCCGTGTATCCCCACCTCACCTTCATGGTGATCAAGGGGCTTGAACGCTACCAGCGTTGGGATCTGGCAAGGGACTACGCCATCAGGCACCTCTACTTCATGCTGGATTCGATGAATCCCGACGGGAACCACCACAAGGGGAATCTCTGGGAAGCATATCTGCCCTTGAAGGAAGGGCCGGCCCAGTGGCTCGAAAGGCCGGACTTTCCCCGTATGCAGGCCCTTACCTATGACGCGCTTTCAACGATTTGCCTGACCATCGAGAATATCATCGGGCTTTTTATCTCTCTTCCCCGCAAGACGGTGGACTGGATTATTCCCAATCTGGAAATCATGGGGATAGAAAACCTTTCCCTGAAGAAAAACATGATCACGATCCTCTCCAATAAATCCGGCCGCGGCTGGGAAATTCACATGGAAAGCGAGAAGCTCTACTACTTTACGATAAATGTCCTGGGGAAGAAAAAGAAAACTCTGCCCATTCCTTCGGGCAAATGCTCTATGCTCCTCGAAAAGTTGTAGGAAAATATGAGGGAAGAAAACCAGCCGCCGGTCGTCGGGGTTCTGGAGATAGGTTCCACAGGTATACGGCTTTTGGTGGCGGAACTCCTGAGCGGAGGACTCTGGCGGGAACTCGACCGGGCCGGGCGGCCTGTGGCTCTGGGACGGGATGTATTTACCTCCGGGGAACTTTCCAGGGAAAGTCTTCTGGAATGTCTCTCTGTGCTCAGGGGTTTCCGGGAGATCCTGGCGGGCTGGGGCATTGAGGTTTCCCGGGTTCACGCCATTGCCACCAGCGCCATCCGGGCGGCCCGGAACCGGGATGTTTTTGTTGACCGGGTGAGGCAGGAGGCGGGCTTTTCCCTTTCCATTGTCGAGGGGGTAGAGGAAAACCGGCTCATGTACCTGGCTGTCCGCCATGCCCTGAAGCAGGATCTGCCCCTCTTCTGGAAGGCCAATTCAATGATCATTGAGATAGGAGGCGGTTCCACGGAGATTATGCTCCTCAGGCGGGGAAAGATGGTGGCGGCCCACAGCCTCCGTCTGGGAACGATACTGATTGATCAGCGTTTCCGCCGGAACCCCGCTTCCTCCCTTTCCCGGACACGTTACCTCAATGAAAGCATACGCAGCACGGCCCGGACGCTCAGCGCCGAAATGGAGCTTTCCCATGTGCGGACTTTTGTGGTTGCCGGTTCCGACGCGAGGATCGCCAGCGTCCTTATAGGGAAGGAGATCAACGAACAGTGCCGGATAGTAAACCGGGAAGCTTTCAGGGATTTTGCGGAAAAGATTCACGACTACAGCATCGAAGACTGTGTTCAGAAACTTCATATACCTTATGGCGAGGCGGAGGGTTTTGTGCCGGGGCTTTTGGTGTACCGGCTTTTCCTGGAAGAGACCGGAGCCGCGGGGGTAGTGGTTCCCATGGAGTCCATCCGGGAAGGTTATCTTCTCAATCTTTCCCTGGGGGGAGAGAGTGAAATTGAAGGGGAATTTTTCTCCCAGATCATCGCATCGGCTGCCAACCTGGGGCGGAAATTTCATTTTGATGAACAGCATGCCCGCTATGTGGCCGATCTTTCCCTCATTCTCTTTGACGCGCTGAAAAAGGAACACGGCATGAGCCGCAGGGAACGGATGATGCTGGAGACTGCGGCGATTCTCCACGATATCGGCATGTTTATTCAGGGAGCGGATCACGAGAAACACGGCTCGTACATCGTCAGCAATTCGGAGATTTTCGGCCTTAATCGTGAGGAGCTGGATATTATTGCCAATGTGGTGAGGTATCACCGGGGGCCGCCGCCTTCCCAGCCGGATATAAGTTATGTATCACTGCAGAGGGAAGAACGGGTTCTGGTACTCAAACTCTCTTCGATACTCCGGGTGGCCGATTCCCTTGACCGGGGACATTCCCGGCAGCTGCGCCTCCTCAAGGTGGAACGGAAGGGTGAAACAATTATGCTGCATACCCAGGGGCTTCACGATCTTTCGCTTGAACTCATCGGACTGGAAGAAAAGGGGGATCTCTTTGAAGATGTATTCGGTTACAAGGTCATGTTAATTTGATGAACCATAAAAAGCAGCCTGCACAGAACCCCCTCTCCGGCGCCCAATACTTTAACCGCGAACTGTCCTGGCTCGATTTTAATGAGAGGGTTCTGGCGGAAGGCCTGCGGAAAGATCTGCTGCCCCTGGAGAGGTTCCGTTTTCTTGCCATTGTTTCTTCAAATCTGGATGAATTCTTTATGGTCAGGGTGGCCGCGCTGAAAAAGATTCAGCGCAGCGGAAATGTTGAAAGAGACCCTTCAGGCTTAAGCCCCGCGGAACTTCTGGCAATAATTTCGGAAAGAACCGCGGAAATCATAAAGACACAGTACCGCTGCCTTACCGAAGACATCTTTCCCGGTATGGCGGCGGCAGGACTGCGCCTGGTACACGCGGATTCCTACACGGATGAGCAGAAAAAGTACCTGGAATCCTGGTTTGATTCCCATGTGGAGCCGGTACTTACGCCCCTCCGCATTGAAGAAGGAGAAGAACTCCCTGTCATTGACAGTCTGTCCCTCAACTGTGTATTCCTGCTGCGCGCCGAAGGGGAAGCGTCCGCCGTGGAAGACAAGACGGCAATGGTACTGATTCCTCCGGTGCTGGATCGCATCATACACTTCCCCGGCGATTCCTCCTGGACGCTTCTGGAGGATCTGGTACTCAGGTGGGGAGGAAAGCTCTTCCCCGGTTTTGAGGTACTGGAAACCATGCTCTTCAAGGTGAACAGGGACGCGGATTTCTCTGTAGATGAAAAACGGGACGAAGACTTTATTGAAGCCATGGAGGAAGTTCTGGAAAGCAGGGACAGATCCACGGCGGTGCGAATGAGCTATTCACGGGGCAGCGACAGGCTTCGGGATATGCTTTCCCGGCGGCTCTCTCTTGACAGCCAGGATCTCTACGAGATCCCGGGCCCTCTCAACCTCGGCGCGCTTGACGAACTGGTAAATGTTCCCGGCTTCGACAGATTGCGGGAAAAAAACTGGAAGATCTATGCCAATCCCGGCTTCGGCGAAGATACATCGATCTGGGATACGATACGGGAAAAGGATCTGCTCCTCCACCTGCCCTATGAATCTTTCGATCCGGTACTCCGGTTCTTTCAGGAAGCCGCACAGGATCCCGATATAATCGCCATCAAAACCTGCCTCTACCGGACAAGCGGCAACAGTCCCATTGTCAGGGCGCTGGAACAGGCGAGTCTTTCCGGGAAGCATGTAACGGCGGTGGTGGAACTCAAGGCCCGTTTTGATGAAGAGCGGAACATCTCCTGGGCAAACCGTCTTGAAAAGGCCGGCGCCGTGGTTGTGTACGGTCTTGCCCGGCTTAAGGTTCACGGGAAGATAACACTGGTTGTACGCAAAGAAGGGGAACAGATCCGCCGTTACCTTCACTTTTCCACGGGAAATTACAACGACAAGACTGCCCGGCTCTACGAGGATCTGTCCCTGTTCAGCTGCCGGGAAGAACTGGCCTACGACGCGGGGATACTGTTCAACATGATCTCAGGCTACTCGATGATCCAGCCCACCCGGCTGATCAGCATTGCCCCGGTAAATCTTAAACGGAGACTTCTGGAACTGATCGAAAGGGAAGAACGGCGTTCCAGCGCCGCGTATCCGGGCAGGATCATGGCAAAGCTCAATGCCCTTGTTGACGAGGACATCATTCAGGCACTCTACCGGGCAAGCGGGGCCGGTGTAAAAATTTCACTCTGTGTCCGGGGGATCTGTACCCTTATTCCCGGGATGCCCGAACTTTCCGAAAACATCAGGGTAATAAGTGTTGTGGGGCACTATCTGGAACACTCGCGGATCTGCTACTTTGCCAACGGCGGCGCGGATGAACTCTACCTTTCCAGTGCCGACTGGATGCCCCGGAATCTGGAACGCCGTATAGAATTAATGTTCCCGGTGCTGCAGGAAGATCTCCGCCGCAGGGTGTACGACATTCTCCTCAGTTACTTCGAGGACAACTGTCAGGCGTGGCAGTTGGGGAGCGGCGGAAGATGGGAGCGGCTCGAGCCCGAAACAGGCGCAATCCCCTGCCGGGTACAGCAGGGAATGCTTGCCGCGGCAGCCAAGGCCGCAAGCCGTCCCGAGGCGGCACGGATGGATTTTACCGTGAGAAAAAGCGGCAGTACGTTTGATCTTGAGGATTAAGGATTGATAAAAAGAGTCATTTTGAAACATGGAGAAGAACAGCGGATTCTGGCGGGGCATCCCTGGATCTTTGACAACGAAATACAGCATGTTCTCGTTCAGAAAATGTCTGGATTTGTAGAGGCGGAACCGGAGCCCGGCGAGATAGTCGATGTTGAGTATTCAAGGCAGGGGAAACCCGCGTATCTGGGAAGGGGCTTTGCCAACCCCCGTTCAAAGATCGCCGTCCGCATCTACAGTTCTTCCAAGGAAGGCGTGGACAAGGGCTTCTTCAAACACCGCATCCGGGAGGCTCTGGAACGCCGCCGCGTGGCGGGCTTCCGGCCCGAAAGGGAAAGCGCCCGCCTTGTCTTTGCCGAAGCGGACCGGCTTCCGGGACTTATCGTGGACTGCTATACCGGATGGGACGCGACGGTCCTGCGGACTGCCGCCGGGGAAAACAGTCCTGCCGGGGCCCTGTGTTTTGAGGACGCGGAAATACTGCCGGGGCCTCCGGCTTCCTGGCTTTCGGTACAGTTTCTGTCATACGGCATGGACATGAGGCGGGACATGATACTGCAGGCCCTGGATGAGACCCTGAAATTTTCCGGCGGCATTGCCGGTATCATCGAAAAATCCGCTCCGGTGCGGGAACTGGAGGGCCTTCCCCCGCGGGACGCTCTCTTACGGGGAACTTTTCCCGCCGCCGGAATCATTGTCTTTGAAAACGGCTATCCGTTCAGGGTGGATCTCCTCTCCGGACAGAAAACCGGAACATACCTTGACCAGCGGGACAACCACCGTCTGGTGTCTGAACGGGCCCGGCTTTCGGCAACCCTTAAATCCACGCTAAAAAATCACAGTGAACATGAAGCGAAGCTTCATACCGAAACGGAGAAACAGGCCTTCCGTATTCTCGATCTTTTTACCTACCACGGAGCTTTTGCCATTCACGCGCTTCGGGGCGCGGGAGAGGGAGCGGAGGCCCTGGCCGTGGATTCCTCGGCGGAAGCCCTGGAAACAGCCCGGCTCAATGCCCGGCTTAACGGCCTGGAAGCGCAGCTTGAAACCCGCGAGGGCGATGTCTTTGATATCCTTAAATCTCTTGAAAAGGATAAGGATAAGGAAAAATTTGATATGATCATCCTCGATCCTCCGGCCTTTGCCAAAACAAAGAGCGCCCTGGAAGGAGCCCTCCGGGGTTACAAGGAGATCAATCTCAAGGCTCTGCGGCTCCTCAAAGCGGGAGGCATTCTTGTTACCTGTTCCTGCAGCCAGGCCCTGGATGAATTCCGTTTCAGGGAGATCATCGCCTCGGCCGCGGCGGATTCGGGCCGGAGACTCAGGCTGATGGATTTCCGCTACCAGGCTCAGGATCACCCCATACTCCTCGGTTACGCTGAATCCCTCTACCTGAAATGCGGGATCTTCAGGGCCGATTAACATAAGAATATTTTTTTATGGAGGCATCATGAATAAACGCGAATGGGTCTTAAAGGCCATGCACAACGAAGAAACGGACAGAATCCCCGTGGGGTTCTGGTATCACTATCTGCAGGATGAACTGCGGGACGGCCTGGCCGATCCTTCCCTGATCGAACAGAACGTCGCGGGTCACAGGAAGTTCTACCGCGAATATCAGCCTGACTTCCTCAAGATAATGACCGACGGTTTCTTCCTCTATCCGAATGAAATTTTTGCCGGTGCGGAGAGGGTGACCGAACTGAAAGGAATCAAACCCCTCGGGGAAAAGCACCCATGGATCGAAAAACAGGTGGAATTCGCCAAAACCATTACCGCTCTGTTTGGAAAGGAAGTGCTCTGTTTCTACAACATTTTTTCCCCCGCAACAACGTTCCGTTTTGTAAGGCAGGGCCGGCTGGGAAAAAGGGCCGACGATATGCTTGCCCGTTTCGCCGGCGAAGACCCAAAAATGGTAAAACAGGCCCTTGATACGGCGGCTGCGGATCTGGGCTGCCTTGCCCGCAGGGTGATCGCCGAAGGAGGCGCCGACGGAATCTATTTTTCCACCCAGGATCCCGAAGGACTGGACAAAGAGGCGCATAAAAAAGCGGTAAGCCCTTCGGATATTTCCGTGCTGGAAGAGGCCAGCAGGGCCGGAAGCACAAAGGCCCAGGGCGCGTTGAACCTGCTCCATGTCTGCGGCTACGAGGGCCACAGGAACGATCTTTCCCGCTACGGGGATTATCCGGCCCAGGTGATCAACTGGGCCTCTGTCTGTGAAAAAGTTTCCCTGGCGGAAGGCAAAAAACTCTTTCATGATAAGCCGGTGATCGGCGGCTTTGACAATACTGCCGGAAGCCTCCTCTTTACCGGGGATGAAGAGGCCGTAAAGGCGGAAACCCGCCGTCTCATTGCCGAAGCGGGGAGAAGGGGAGTGATCCTGGGGGCGGATTGTACCATACCGAGAAACACGGAAACAAGGCGGCTCAACTGGGTGCGGGAGGCTTGCAATTTATAATTCATAGCGTTATACTAGGATTAAAAATTTGAAGGAGTATCCTATGAACATTCTGAAAAAGCTGATGCCCGCGGTGCTGGCGCTGGCAGCGGTTTCCGCGGTCTTTGCGGGAGCTTCCAGAGACAAGGGAAATGCGGGAACCGCCGCGGTACAGCGGGTACGCATAGCCCATACCCAGGCCAGCGCGCCCTACAACTTTGTCAACGACAGGGGTGAAAGCGACGGTTTTGAGGTGGCGGTAATGAAGGCGGTGGATGAACTCATCCCGGAGTATGAATTTGAGTTCGTACCCACCAGCGACGACGATCTTCTCATCGGCATTGAGACGGGAAAATATGCCGGGGGAACCAAGGGGGCGTGGATCACCGAAGAGCGGAAGCAGAAATTCATCATCCCCAATCATTATGTTGCCGCAAGCGTCATCGGCATCGCCTTCAGGAGCGAGAACGCCGGCGAGATAAAGGATCTGGAATCCTTTGCCCGCTTCTCGGGCAAGCTTGTTCCCATCCCGCCCCAGAGCGCCCAGTATTCGGTGGTGGAGGACTTTAACAAGGCCCACCCGGACACGCCGATACATCTTATCCCCTCGGATGTGTTCATCATAACCGATGCGTATACCTGGGTAGTGGAAGGCCGTTACGACGCGTTCTTCGATCTTAAACTCACCTTCCAGCAGACGGTGGAGGACCAGGACGGCGCGTGGCATGCCTACGCAAACCGGCTCTCCTATACCGCATACAAGGCCATCCCCACCTACCCGCTCTTCAACAAACAACAGCAGGATCTGGCCGGCAGGTACGAGGAGGCGATTCGAACACTGGCCTCCAACGGTACCCTGGGCCGATTGTCCCTGCGGTACTTTGGCGAAGATATTTTCCAGTATATTTGACAGGCGTGGGCAGGCCCTTTAATCCGCAGTACATAATCACTGTTCTTCCCCGGCTGCTGGCATTTCTGCCGGTAACGCTTTTCATCGTGGCAGGAACAGTGTTTTTTGGAACGATTCTGGGTTTCTGCCTTGCCTCCCGGAGACTGAAAAAACAGGGAATCGGTAAACGCTTTGCGGGTGCATACATTACGGTAATGCGCTGCACTCCGTCGATTGTACTCCTCTTTATCGTCTACTATGCCCTGCCCCTCCTGTCCCGCTTCTTCTTCGGTATCAATATCGACAGCATGTACCGGGGCGTATTCGTCATCGTTACACTAACACTGCTGTTTGCCGCAAACATGGCGGAACTCATGCGCGCGGCATACATCTCCGTTGATCCCGGACAGAGGGAGGCGGGCCTGGCGCTGGGCCTGGGCGAACGCAAAACATTTCTTCTGGTGATCCTCCCCCAGGCAGCCGTGGCGGCCCTCCCGAACTTCTGCACTGCCCTGCTTGCGCTGATGAAGGAAGGCGCGCTGGCCTACACAATCGGCATGATAGACATGATGGGACAGGGGACGCTGATCATCTCCAGAAACTACGGAGCCTACGGACTTGAGATCTACATTGCCCTGTCTCTTGTCTACTGGGCCCTGACCATCCTCATCGAAAGAGGCTTCGGCCTTCTGGAACGTTTTCTCTCCAGAGGAAAGAGCAGTCTTGAAAATCAAAAAAATCCTTCAGAAAAAGCGCGGAACTGATGGAACTTAATCTTTCCTTCATGCTTGCCGCCCTGCTCAGGGCTGCCGCCGCGATACCCGTTACCGTCAATATTACCGTAGTGTCCCTTCTCATCGCTTCTCCTCTGGGCTTTCTTCTGGCCCTCTGCCGCATCTATCGTGCCAGACCCCTTGATACACTGGCGGGGATCTATATTTCTTTTATACGGGGTACGCCGATGGTACTCCAGATCCTCATCGTGTACAGCATCCTTCCCAGCCTCCTCAACGCGTGTACAAAAAGCCTGGGCCTCGACATCGACATCTTCGCCCTTCCCCCCATAATCTACGCATGGGCGGTCTTTTCGCTGAATAGCGCGGCGGGCCTTTCGGAGATCTTCCGCTCGGCCCTGCTCACCGTGGACAGAGGCCAGATGGAAGCGGCGCGGGCCCTGGGCATGAGAGCGCCCCTCGCCTACCGCCTGGTGATCCTGCCCCAGGCCTTTGTCTTTGCCCTGCCCAACCTTTCAAACTTTACCATTACCCTGATCAAAAACACCTCCCTGGCCTTTATCATGACCGTGAGGGACATTACCGCCGCTGCCCGGATTGAAGCGGCACGAGGCTACAACTACATTGAGGCATACCTCGACATTTTTCTGCTGTACATTGCGCTCTGCGGAGTCGTTCAGTGGCTGTTTAACAGAGCCGAAAGAAAACTTGCGAAGCAGTAAAGCCGTGCCGCCGCTTCCTCCCGCCGGGCAGCGTCATTTACTTTTTTCAGTGCCAAAATTTCCCTTTAAGCGGCATGTTTTGAAGAAAAAAATTCACCTCGAAGTCGAATAGGTCGAAGAAGGAGTGCGGCTTGATTTTGTTATATTTTTGTGTATAATATATTATAAGGAGGTCACCTACGTATTGACATCATTTGAAAATACCTATAATCTACTTATACTGTATGATTAAAGGAGAAAAACATGACAGAAGTTACATTTGATGTTTTAGAAATGCCTCTCATAATATTTGACTCAGATAAGTGGAAGGATAATGATGAATATATTAATGTGGCGAATAAGATTATTAATATAATTAAAGAGAATGATTTTGCTTTATTTTTTATCCAAAATAAAGCATATACTATCGGTGATACGGAATTTAACCCGATAGTAATGGTTAATCGAGAAGACTGGGGTGGTGGAAAAGGGACATTAGAGCTTTATATTAAAGATATAGTTTTTGATTTAATCCCGCCTGATTTTGATTAACATTTGTAACATAAATACAAGGCCCAAACTGCACATAACGGCCTGTTATGCGCAATACAGCCCTAAAATTTGTTGAAAATCATAACCGTATACTATTTTATACACTTTGGCTATTTATCCAAGATATACATAAAGGATTGACAAGTACGCATGGAATAGATATATTATACGTATAGAGGATTTTATGAATCGAAAATTAACTTTAAGTTTGGATTCCAGTGTGGTGGATTTTGCTCATGCTTTTTCTAAAAAATACAACAAGCCAATCTCTAAAATAGTGGAAAATTATTTT
>JAISCR010000199.1 GCA_031265435.1 Treponema sp. | reverse complement strand
ACACCTTTTTGGAATAAAAAAACCGTAACTATATAATAAACATTTCCTCTGTAGGTCTTGGGGTTAAATTGGCCCCCCCCCCCCCCCCCCCCCCCGAATTCTTCCACCGGAACCGGCGTAATTCAGGCCGAAGCTGATTTGACTAACTAGTGTCAAAACCAATGAGACCGGAATTTCATCCGCTATCGTACTTCCCTGGCATTGCTGTTCTCTGGGTGTTCTTTTTTTTCATTCCTCTTTCCTGCAGCAGTTCCCGGGACGCCGTCCTTCTTCAGACGGTAACAGAAACACCGAAAACAGAAGAGGCATACCGCATCACAGACTTTGAAGGCAGCGCGGAAGGCGGCGAGATGCCGCTCTGGGTCAGAGAATATCTCGAACGGGGAATCCGGGGAGTTGAAGCGCTGGACACATACCGGGGCCGCTATGTTTTTATTGGGAGCGGCGAGGGAGACAATTTCAATGCCCTTCGTCACTGGAGCCGCGGTTTTACCGCATATCAGGATTTTGCCCTTCTGGCGGCGCAGCGGATCGAAGAACGTTTCTACCGTGGGGCGGAATACTACCCTGATGATGAATATGGTCAATTTTTTGCGGCTTCCATGCGCCGGGCCTATGACGGGGAATATAACGGAACCGTTAAGGAAGCTGTCTTCTGGATAAAAAAACAGGTTTTTGGGGATGAAAATCAGGAAAACGGAGCGGAGCGTTACGAATTTCTGGTACTGGTGAGTATTGAAAAATCTGATTTTGAGGCCCAGGTACAGGACATACTTTCGGTAAACCCAACGCCAAAACCCACCAGGCGTCAGGAATCGGCCATTCAGCGGCTCCGCGAAAGTTTTTTTGAAAATTTCTGAAAACCGTTCTTTTGAGCCTGTTTCAAAATCCGGTTGAGTGGCAGACCCGGATTCATGTCCCCGCTCTTGCAATTCATTTTTCACAATTCATTGACAGAAAGGCGGGTTCTGTCTAAGCTCCAAAATATGGAAACAGTATTACAGTGGGGCCTCGGCCTCATCAGAACAGTACAGGGCGGCGCCAATCCGGCGCTTACGGTCTTTATGAAAGCGGTGACCACCTTCGGGGCCGCCCCGGCCTACATGATCCTCCTCCCTCTTATCTATTGGTGTATAGATGAAAAAAAAGGATTCCGCCTGGGATTGGCGATTATGGCGTCTACATGGATCAACCTAAGCCTGAAATTTCTGTGCAAACAGCCCCGGCCTTTCTGGCCCGGCTGGGACCCTTCAGTAGGAATGATCCGGGAGAGCCTCTACGGCTTCCCTTCGGGACACTCCCAGATGTCGCTGACCATGTGGAGTATCGTTGCATCCTGGTTCAAAAAATGGCAGGCCTGGGCGGCGGCCATTCTCATCACCCTTCTGGTCGGGTTTTCCCGCATCTACCTGGGAGTTCACTTTCCCACCGATCTTGCGGGGGGCTGGATTCTCGGCGCGCTGGTACTGACAGTATACTTTCTCTGTACCGAAAAGTTTGCGGCCTTTCTCCTCAAGGGCGGCATGCGTGTACAGTTTATCGCAAGCGCCGCGGCAGCCTTTGTGATGATTCTCTACAATCCCCGGGCCGCCGAAGAAATACCCGGTGCGGTACAATCTCTCGTCATGCCGGGCGGAGTTGTTCTGGGCATGGGATTCGGCTACAGCATTGCTGTCAATAAATTAAAATTTAATGCGGCATCTCTTTTCGGGCGCAGGGGAGCGGCGGCTTTCTTTACACGAGCGGCACGGTTCCTGCTGGGAATTGCGGGAGTTGTCCTGGTGTTTATCATCTTTTCCATGCTGAGGCGTCTTCTGGGGATTGAAGAGGGAGACGGGATCTACCGTCTTGCGGTATTCCTGCAGTTTGTATGTCTCGAATTGTGGATCTATGCGGGAGCGCCCTGGTGTTTCCGGAGAATCCGCCTCGCGGAAGGAGAGGCCGAAAAGGCGGAGTGAGGCATACCGGAAGCGCTGCCGCATGGCTCCTTCTCAGGAACAGACATGAATTCTTACGCAAATGACGATCTTATAGCCGCTGTCGCGACTCCCCCGGGTAAAGGCGCCCTGGCCCTGATCCGCTTAAGCGGGAAAGGCTCCATAGAGGCTGCGGCGGAGGTGTTTTCGAGGCCGGAAAAACTCCTCCGCTCTCCCGGCAATACCATTGTTCACGGCTGGATACTCGGCCCCTCAGCCGGGGAACAAAGCGGCAAGGTTGACGAAGTTATGGTTTCAGTTTACCGCGCTCCGCATTCCTATACCGGCGAAGACAGCCTTGAAATTTCCTGTCACGGAGGCATTGCTTCCACCGCGGTACTGGCGGCACTCCGCCGTTCGGGTTTCCGGGATGCGCTTCCCGGAGAGTTCAGTTTCCGGGCCTTTATGAACGGCAAGATGGATCTTTCCCGTTCCGAATCGGTGATGGAACTTGTTTCCGCAAAAACAGACCGCGGCCGCAGTAATGCTGTCGGAAGACTTTCGGGTGTTCTTGAAGATGAGATAAACGGCATAAAGAAACTTCTCCTGGATGTCCTTGCCGAAACCGAGTTGTACCTTGACTATTCGGAGGATGAGGCGGATGCCGCCGCAGGGGAGAGCGCGGGCGCCTTTCCCGGCAGGGAGAAAGCGGAAGAAGCCGGAGAGAGGCTTCAAAAACTATCCCTTTCATGGCGGCGGGAACGGCTCTATCAGGACGGGGCGCTGGCCGTTATTGCGGGCCTTCCCAATGCGGGAAAATCAAGCGTCTTCAACCTGCTCCTCGGGGAGGAACGTTCCATCGTTACGGAGATTCCCGGTACCACCAGGGACTGGATAGAGGCGTGGCTCTCCGTTGAAGGCATACCGGTGCGGCTTATTGATACGGCAGGGCTCCGCGATTCCGGCGACCCGGCGGAAAGGCTGGGTGTTGAACGCAGCCGTGAATTGCTTGAGAGCGCGGATCTGCTTATCTATGTAATCGACGGGGAAAAGGGACTGCGGGAAGAAAACCTGAATTTTCCGCGTCCCGGAAAAACAACAGTAGTACTGTGGAACAAGGTTGACAGGGCGAAGACGCCTGAAGATCTGAAGCTTGAGAAAAAAGTTTCCCTGCCTGAAACCGCAGAGGTTGGCAAACCCAGGGGAACTTCGGTAAGGCCGCTTCCCTTCAGCGCCAGGACCGGAGAAGGCATGACGGAACTTTTGGGGGCCATCGCCGGGGCGCTCAGGGATACCGCGGGAGAAGCCGTGGAAACCGAAGGTCCGGGTCTGGGAACCCGGCGGCAAAAAGACCTCGTGGACGGCGCCTTTGCCTCCTTGAACGAAGCTCTGAATCTTGCCACACAGCATGAAGCCCTGGATCTCATAGCCCCCTGCCTCCGGGAAGCGGTAAACGCGCTGGGAGAGATCACGGGCGAAGTGTCAAGCGCGGACATGCTGGAACTCATGTTCAGCACATTCTGTGTCGGAAAGTAGCCGGCCCCGGCTGGATTTAAAATTTCTTTCGACGGGCCGCGGCATACCATATATTCATCCAGATTCCCCGCAGGTTCGCGGAGATTACAATTCCTATCCAGATACCGTAGAGGCCCAGGCTTGTACGGGACAGGAGGAATGCCAGTACCGGCTTTATGGCGTTGGTAGCAATCACCACGATTGAAGGCTCTATGGTTCGTCCCGTGCCCTTGAATGCGCCTGAGCCTACGGCTTCAATGTTCATGGCAAGCTGACAGAACGAAAGAATGCGCAGATAGGGGATGCCCAGAGCCATCATTTCCGGCGCCGGGAGAAACAGGGCAAAGACATAGCGGCCCGCAAACCAGAGGAAAGCCATTACAAAAAGGCCCCAAACCGTCATGATGACTGAGGAAAGCCGTACAACACGATCGATCCGTTCCTGCTTGCCGGCCCCGTAATTCTGGCCGATAAAGGCAACCAGTGCGGAACCGAAACCCGCGCCGATAAGCCATGACAGTGATTCTACCTGAGATCCAACCCGGCTTGCGGCCACGGCACTGGCGCCAAAGCCTGCTTCGATACGGCCTGTTACCATGGAAAGAAAGCAAAAGAAAATGTTCTCAAGCCCTATGGGAATGGCCCACTTGAAAATCTGAATGGTTTTTTCCTTATCAAAGCGCAGCCTGAAAGAGAAGCCTTCAAAGGGTTTAATCCGCAGCAGTAATATTGCGCCCATATTCACAAAGAACGAAAAAAACTGCGACAGGATCGTTGCCAGGGCCGCTCCTCTCACCCCCATCCCCAATACGAGAATAAAAACGGGATCAAGGATCACATTGGCAACAACCCCGACGGCAACCATGATGAAGGGGGTTCTCGAATTCCCCGCGGCCTGAAAAGCGCCCCCGATGACGATACCGATAAAACTCAGGGGCATCATGGTGGAAACGATGAGCAGATATGTGATGCCGTCTTCGGTCACTCCGGTTTCCCGGAAGCGGAAGAAACCGATCAGCTCCCGCCTGAACACTATCATGCAGAGTGCATAAAAAATGCCGAGAATTGCGGCGATGATAAAGGCGTTGTGAAAATAAGCCAGGGCGGCCTTTTTGTCTCCCCGGCCCAGGGACTGGGAAATTCCTATCTCCGCCCCCATCCTGCCTATGAGCATGAAGCCGAAGGAAAGCCACATGAACATGCCCGCGGCGCCGGAGGCCGCAACCGCCTCGCTGCCAAGCTTCCCCAGCCAGAACATATCGGTGAGGTTGTAGGCCATCTGCAGAAACTGGTTCCCCATGATCGGGATGGCGATGAGGAGAAGTTTTTTGATTATACCGCCTTCGGTGAGACTATATTTATCTTCGATGCCCATGTACAAGCCGCTCCTTGCAGCGCATATAAAAAATCCTCATTCCGGGACCGAAGGCCGCATGTATTGCCAGAGTGTACACCGCCAATTAAACTTGCGCTATGGGTTACGACTGTATCGTTATCGGCGGAGGTCATGCGGGGATTGAGGCTTCCCTTGCCTGCGCCCGGCTTGGCTGTTCCACGCTGCTGATTACTCAAAACCCCGACCGTATCGGAGCGCTCTCCTGCAATCCCGCGGTGGGCGGCCTTGCCAAGGGAAACCTTGTCCGGGAACTTGATGCGCTGGGCGGTGAGATGGGAAAACTTATCGACAGAACCATGATCCAGTACCGTCTGCTCAACCGTTCACGGGGCCCGGCAGTCCAGGCTCCCAGAGCCCAGGCGGATAAACAGGCCTATCAGACGGCAGCCCGGCAGGCTCTGGAAATGCAGAAGGGCCTCTCGATCATGATGGACACGGTTGTTGACCTGTTAACGGACACTGCGGTACGCGGCGTTGCTACTCTGCGGGGAAGACAGATAAACGCAAAAACAGTGATTCTGGCGTCCGGCACTTTTATGGAAGGGAAGATCTTCATCGGTGACTATGACGCTCCCGAAGGAAGGCTGGGAGAGGAAGCCGCCCTTGGCCTGGGGCAGAGTCTCCGCAGGCTCGGTTTCCCCATGGGCCGGCTCAAAACCGGAACGCCTGCCCGCGTTGCCGGCAACAGTATCGACTACAGCAAAATGGAAAAACAGGACGGCGAGGATCCTCAAGGCTTCTCATTTGACATCGATCCTGCCTTCAAATTCCGTCCCCCGCTCCCCCTGCTCCCCTGCAGGATCACCTATACCAACACAAAAACCCATGACATTATCCGTGCAAACATAAGCCGTTCCCCCCTCTACGGAGGGAAAATACAGGGCGCGGGCCCGCGTTACTGTCCTTCGATTGAAGACAAGGTGATCCGTTTCCCGGAAAGGGAGCGGCACCATGTTTTTGTGGAGCCCGAAGGACTCTACACGCATGAAATGTACCTCAACGGTCTTTCCAGTTCCCTGCCGGAAGACGTGCAGCATAATTTTATCCGCAGCATTGAAGGCCTTGAACAGGCAGAGATTGTGCGCCCCGCCTATGCGGTGGAGTACGATTACCTTGACCCGCAGGATCTCTACCCCACCCTGGAAAGCAAACGCCTTCCCGGTTTTTTTTGCGCGGGACAGACCAACGGCAGTTCCGGCTATGAGGAAGCCGCAGCCCAGGGCCTCATTGCGGGGATCAATGCGGCCGCAAAACTGCGCGGCCTTGAAGCCCTTGTGCTGGGCCGCAGTGAGGCCTATATCGGCGTACTTGTGGACGATCTTACCACACTGGGTACAAAAGAACCCTACCGCATGTTTACAAGCCGGGCCGAACACCGCCTGATGCTGCGGCACGATACCGCCGATACAAGGCTCACCCCGAAAGGCCGCGGCATCGGTCTTGTGGATGATGAACGCTGGCAGCGTTTCTGCAGGAAGAAGGAAGCCCTGGAAACGATACAGGAACTTTTCAGGGAACAGGGGATCAATAACTATCAGGATCTTCAGAAAAGCGGCCTTGAAGGAATGGAGGCTTATCCTGAAGAATGGCTTGAACGTGTAGCGCTGGATCTTAAGTATTCCGGCTACATCGAAAAGGAACAGCGGGCCGCGGCGAGAAACGCCAGAATGGATGCGGTAAAACTTGATCCAAATCTTGACTATTATTCCATTTCCGGCCTCTCCGCGGAATCAAAGGAAAAACTCACCAAAGTCAAACCGCTTACCATAGGCCAGGCTGCCAGGGTTCCCGGCGTCCGTCAGGGGGACATTGCATTGCTGATGGTACTTGCGTCCACTTCAAGACTGGGGAAGAGATAGATTTTGCTCTTGATTCGCAGGCGGGGCGGGGAGAGTTATTTTTAACGATCCATTACAAAGTGAAGCGCATCCAGCCAGTTTTTACGGCGTTTTTCTCTTTCCTCTTTTTCCATCGAAGGAAAGTACTGTTTCCGTTTTACGGTGTCAAGCAAAACGGGCTTATAGATCCCCAGGGCAATACCCGCCATATAGGCCGCACCGGCGGCGGAGAGTTCTTCATGTTCACTGACTCCCAGCGGCATATTGAGAATATCACTTTGAAACTGCATCAGATATTCATCTTTTGTTGCGCCGCCGTCCGCCCGTAATTCTTTTAAGGTGATTCCCGACTCTTCAAATACGGAATGAAGGACATCGGCAATCTGCCAGGCTATGCTTTCCTCCGCGGCTTTTACGATCTCCGCCTTTCCCGTGGTACGGCTCATACCACAGAGACATGCCTTTGCATCGGATTTCCAATAGGGGGCTCCCAGACCCGAGAAGGCCGGAACAAGGCAGCAGGTATCCTGCGGATTTGCCTGAGAGGCCAGTTTTCCCGCCTCTTTGGAAGATGAAATGAGTCCTACATCATCTATAAGCCATTTTATAACCGCTCCGGAATAGTTAATATTTCCTTCCAGTACATAATTTACCTTTCCGTTTATTCCCCAGGCAAGCGAACTGACTACATTGTTACAGAATACAGGCCTTTCCCCTACATTGATCATCACCGAAGATCCGGTACCGTACGTTACTTTCCCCATTCCCTTTTCAAGGCAGCCCTGTCCAAAGAGAGCCGCGTGGGAATCGCCCAAAACTCCGTGGACAGGAACGGGCCGGAGCAAAAGACCTTCAAGATCCGTCATGCCGAAGTTACTGTTACTGTCGCACACTTCCGCAAGCATAGCGGGAGCAATGCCAAAAAGAGAGGCAATCTCCCTGTCCCAGGAAAGTGTTTTGATGTTAAAAAGCTGGGTACGGGACGCGTTGGAAAAATCCGTTTTAAAATTACCGGTAAGTTTATAGATGAGCCATGTATCTATGGTACCTGCACAGAGTCCCTCCGTATGGGTATTATTGGTATGCTCAAGTATCCAGGCAATCTTGGCGGCGGAAAAATAGGGCGAAAGCCTAAGACCGGTACACTCCCGTATCTTTTCGGCACTGCCTTTCAACCTTTCGCAGATTGCCTTGCCCCGTGTACACTGCCACACAACCGCGTCACAGACCGGCCTGCCGCCGCTTCTCTCCCAAACCAGGGCGGTTTCCCGCTGAGTACTGATCCCGATACCGCGGATGGATGCAGGCTCCGTTCCGGCCTGTTTAAGCGCCGCCCCTGCGGCTTCTATGGTATTGCGGTATATCTCCACCGGGTCGTGGGAAATCCAGCCTTCGGCGGAAATTTTCTGTTCATGCGCCAGATCATAACGGGAAATAATGGCCCCCTCGGAATTAAAAACAAGAGCCTTGGTACCGGATGTACTCTGGTCAATGGCAAGAATGAATCCTTCCTGCATAAAATTTTGCTTCATGTTCGATATATTTTTTACGCCCGGCATCATTCTCCCCTGATGAAGGCTTTTACCGTTTCTTCATTATTGTCGTAAAGATCCGCCTGCACCCCCAGATATTTACAGGCTTCATAAAGTACCGGAACATAATCTCCATGAATACCTACACAGTGATGAATATAGGGGCCTTCAACTATTTTTGCTTCCAGCCGTTTCCAGTTTTCGACTTCTATCCAGAGGTAGGTTCCCAGAGTATAGGGGCCGTCAATCCCCCTGGCGTTGCCCAGGAGCAGACTGTATTCCCCATTGTCCCCGTCAAAACGCGCCAGAGTGAGGAGACCATGCCTGGCCTCCGCCGCAACGGCGCCTCCGTAATCAAAAACCAAAGGCTTACTCAACGCGGGTTTTGATTTGGCAAGAGCAAGAGGCCACGGGCCGCAATGCTGCAGCAGCTCGCCGTTTTCATTATCCGGATGGCGTATTGTCCAGTCGGCAAACATTATCTCCTTTTCGCCGAGGGCCGCGGCCTGCGTCATGAGAGAAGTAACGGCGCCGTGTATGTCGGTTTCGCAGACAACCGGAATCCCTTCTCCGGTAAGAAGAGAGGCAGCGGCACAGGGCATGATCCCGATCTCCGCCTGAAGGGCATTCCAGCACTGGATTGCGATCGCGTTACAGTTATACTGTTCCGCAAGTTTTTTCATGGCGGCCTTGAGGGAAGCAACTTTTTCAATAAGAGCGGCTTCAACTTTTATTTCCATGTTATCTTTTATAAATTGGCCTGCCTCTTTTGTTTCTGTGGTATCTTTTGCTTTCTCTATAGCCTGTACAAGTTCCGTCATTGGAACAGGGGCAAGCTGAATATTAAATTTTTCAAGCAGTTCTCCTTCGTTACACATGGTAGTGAGAAAATCATAGGGGCGTGTAGAAATCTGCAGTATCCTGATATGACGAAATGTCTTTACGACATTACATACCCTCTGAAAGAGATCGATGCCCCGCTCAAATTCCGGATCGGAAAGACGGCAGTTGGTCATATAGGTAAAGGGAACACGGAACCGCCGCAGCACTTTGCCCGACGCAAAAAGACCACACTGACTGTCTCTGAGACGTATGCCGTTTTCATCGGGACGCTCGTCCCTTGGCCCCCAGAGAAGAACGGGCACCTCCATTTCCCGGGCAAGAGCGGCAACCAGGTATTCGGTGCCAAAGTTACAGTGGGGAAAGAAAAGCCCGTCTACCCCCTCATTCCTGAACAGTTCTGCGATCCGGGGAAGATCCCTGTCATCAAAAAGGAGTCCTTCGCTGTTGATGCCGTCAATATCAACAATGTCTACCCCAAGTTCCAGAAGCCGATCCCTGGTAAGGCCCCTGTACCTGAGCGCATCCGGCGCGCTGAATATACTCCGCCTTGTAGGGGCATAGCCCAGTCTGATTTTATCTTTCTTCATTTATTTTCTCCGTATACGTATCGCCATAAATTCCTTGCCCGGTAATGCTACCCGGAAGGCGCCGCGGAACAGACCCCGGTCTTCAATACACATCTCCCAGGTATCAATAACTTCAACCCGGTATTCAGCAAGATCATCAAAATGAAAATCCCTGAAGGAAGGCCTCATAAAACTATAGTAGTAAAGATAATAGCCGGGATTTCCCATGAACCCTTCGACGGTACAGGCAATGTCATCCCAGCCGGCCTTCACCGGCATGAGCCCTGAACCGGGAGTTTCACAGAGTATGCGGTGCAGAAATTTCAAGCGTTCAGGACTCTCCCCGTGAAGCTCCCCTCCGTGAGACCACCAGAGAATGTCCTTATCGTTCAAATAGGTTTCGCCATGCCCGGCATAGCCTCCCCGGCAGGTAGCCTCCCAGAAACGGCGTGTCATCTCCCTGCCGCTGATATTACCCCAACCATGCTGAATATTCCCCTCGTAGGCGATTTCATCCAGCACAATGGGCTTTCTGTAGCGTTCCCTGTATTCGGCCGTCAGTTCCGCGGACTTGTAAATATCCTGCCGTTGTATACTGCAGTGAGTAACCCAGGGCCGTGAATAATCGTAGAAATGCCTGCAATTGTGTATGCTCCGCAGGCGCCTGTACGGATCCTTTTCACAAATTATTCCGGCATAGCGTTCCCAATCCTCCGGCTTCTTCCAGGGCATGAGATCATATTCATTTGCCAGAGACCACCATACATTACGGAAGGCCGCAAAACGGGCAATGCAGTAGTTCCAGTACAGATCATCACATTCCGCATCCATCCGGCTGAAACCCCAGCGATCATAGGGATGCATGACGATGAGATCCGCCTCTATGCCCAGATCCCGCAATGACCGGATACAATTTTCGATATGCCTGAAATATTCCGGATTGAAACGTTTGAAATCCCAGTCATTCCCCGGAGAAGTACCGTCGTATTGCATGAAATTTTCTTTGGTTAATACAGAACTGTCCATCGGCTTTCCCATATAAGGATATGAACGGGGCTCTTTTAAGTTATAGTCGTAATGTTTGGGAAAAATGCAGAAACGGATCTTGTTGAAGGGGCCGTTCTTTAATGATTCAAGCGTCTTCTTCTGCAATTCTTCGGATTGAAGTTCCCACACATAGCAGGTAGTACCGATGGAAAAGTAGGGCGTGCCGTCCTCATAGACAAAGTGAAAAGTATCGGCTACCCGTACAGGGCCGTGGTTGCTGCCGGACGCGGGGGTAACGGTAAAACCGCCCTCCTGTTTTTCATCCGAAAAATTTCCTTCTATTTCAAAATGGTATTCTTCGGCGAAAGAAGGCATGAACCGCACTTTATAGATCCCCTCTCCGTCATAAAAGCCATCCACCTTTACCGTCTCATTTTTACTTTTGAATGTCCCGGTAATTGTGTAATCGGTAAAAGGGTTTCCCGCCGTTTTGCCTTTCGCGGAAAATTCAAAAACATCCCAGCGTTCAAGCTGGGCGGGATAGGTAAAGTCCGTTGCTTTTAACTGCATTTATTAAGACCTCGCTCTTGTGCGGTTTTTACTACCCGGTCAATAAAAGCGTCCCGGTCATCCCGCAGGATAAAACCCCGGCTTATCAGCTCATCGGTGGCTTCGGTAACCAGGTGGCGGTAATTTTCCAAGTTGCCATACAGGAGTTTAAGTAATTCCGGGGGGAAAGGGTTTACCTTGCCGAACACGGGGTTGACCCTGCCGTCCGCCATTACACTGAAGCTGGTGTATTTTCCCGTAGGATAATCTACCGCCGGGGTTCTAATGCCTCCCCTGCAGTTACCAAACACATCTTTACAATTTTCCATATAACTGCCAAAGGGATCGGAAGATTTTTGGAAAGCTATTTTGGTTTCAATCTTCGGCCCATGGGGGGCGGGTATTCCATCCCGGACCCATCGGTACAGGTGGTAAAAGGCCGCGTTAAAGACAACCTCACAGGGATAGTCCAGAGCATCCCCATCAACGCCGTAATAGGCGTTTTTAATGCCGATACGATCCAGATCCGCCAAACCTTTCTCGCCGTAATAGTCCAGAAGGTTGTACTTGGTGTCGTGGCTGGAACAGGCAATTTGATAGGTACGGAATTTGAAACAGGGTTCATCAAAATCGCCATACCAGTTGGTCATCCGGTTTTCGCTTTCTGTGTTGACGGCGATAACCGGTTCCTTTGCGCCCATCATACTCCCTGTGGGCAGTTTGCCCGAGCCAAACATACCCGGACCGCCATCGCCTTCATAGGCGTTTATCGGCGCGGCCCCGGCGCCGCTGCCGGCGGACAGGTAGCCGTCAAAGAGGGGCCTATCGGGCCTATAAAAGCTTTTTATCACCCTGGCAATATAGAAACCCGATTGGGACCAGCCGGTAAGATACAAGTACCTGTCCGGATACTCCCGTATCGGGTTTTCCGGGGCATCGGAACGGAGCAACCCGGCCAGATCGATAAGCATATCCCAAAAGAGGCCGCTTTCAAATTGGGGAAGAAACCGGAAAGGCCCGGTTGTGACCGCCCCCTGGGGAACCGCCCTTTCCGGCAGGGGGTTGGACCAGTTAATTGGCTCATACCGTTTCTTATCAAATTTTAAAAGTGAATCTACCACATGGCCCTTACTGGTAATGCCGATGTAGATGTCCCCATTCCGCATAAAGAACGGCCATGAATTGATCCACATACGATCGATATCAAAGTTGGCCGTTGAATTGAGGATCTCGATCACCACGTTTCCGCTGAATTTTGAAAGGTCTCCGGGCCGCCTGACAATAAGCCGGGTCGTGTAAGGAGCACCGGAAAAAATTGGTTTTGGGCCTCCATCGTTTGCTTCGGTGTAAACATTGGCGACACCACTCATAAAATACTCGTCTTCCAGATAACCGGCCTCCTTGAAGCCACAGATCTCCGCCGCTGCGGCAAAGGGCTTGGATTCCTTTGTTAGCGGAATATAAGTCAAATCATTGAGCATGGGTTTCTCCCTTAAATAGATTATTTTTTATGATAGCAATAGCAATCATCCTTTCACCGCTCCCAGGGTAATGCCTTTTGAATAATATCGTTGAAGAAATGGAAACAAAATAAGTATAGGTATAATAGCCACAAAGGCAATAGCCATTTGAACCCCGGTTGTGGGAATCCGGGCCAGTTCCCCCGCCATCGACGCCGAGAGATTAACATTTCTGATTAAATATTGAAGATCCGAAACCATACGGTTGAGTAAATTTTGTATCGTGTATAATTCTGTTCTTTTGGTGATGTAGTAAAGCCCGTTGGTCCAGTCATTCCAATACGCAAGGGCGGTGAAGGTAGCAATGGTAACAATAATAGGCTTGCCCAAGGGAAAGACAATGGAAAACAATATCCTTCCCTGGCCTGCGCCATCAATTTCCGCAGCCTCAAAAAGGCTGTCGGGGATATTACTCGCAAAATAAGTACGCATAAGAAGAATATTCCACGCTCCAAGGAGCATTCCCGGCAGTATAAGTCCCCAAACCGTGTCCTTTATATGCAAATAATTACTCCACAGAATATATGTGGGAACAAGCCCTCCGTTAAAAAGCATGGTAAAAAAGACCAAAAAAGTAATGATTCTTTTGCCGGGAAGCTTCTTGACCGATAAAGGATAGGCAAAAAGGACAGTTAGAAAAATACTAATGGCGGTTCCGGTGACGGTTATAAGAATCGTCATCCCATAGGCGCGTAGAATCTTGTCTTTTGAGTTGAAGATATAGCCATAGGCATCCATGCTGAATTCTTTCGGGAAGAACGAATACCCATTTGTCAATAGGGCCTGTTCGGATGTTATCGACGAGAGAAAAAGCAGAAGAAAGGGGAGGACAATTGACAGGGTTACAAGGGACATTACGAGAATCGCCGCAAACTGGAAACCCGGATCCCTGATTTTATTGTGCGCTTGATACGGCATCATTCCCCCCTAAAAAAGCGCGTTTTCACGGCTTAGCTTCCGGACCACCCAGTTTGGACCCAGAACCAGAAGAAAGCCCACCAAAGACTGGTAGACTCCGGCGGAGGAGGACATGCTGATATTCCCCCGTTCCATTAAAGCCCGGTAGACATACGTGTCAATAACGTTGGTAGTTGGAAAAAGCGGACCCGAATTGCGGGGAATTTGGTAAAATAGACCAAAATCGGAATAGAATATTCTCCCAACAGAAAGCAGTATCAGCGTAATCATTGGCGGAATGATAGCAGGTAGTGTGATATGCCTGATTCGCTGCCATTTTGAAGCTCCGTCAAGTTCTGCCGCTTCAAACTGAGTAGGGTCAATTCCATTAATGCTGGAAATGTAAATAAGGCATCCGTAACCGATACCTTTCCATGCGTTTACGGTGATAAGAATAGCCGGCCAGTATCTTGGAATGTTGTACCACATAATTGGCTCTTTTCCCAAAAGAGGTAGAATGGTCTTGTTTACAATGCCGCTTTGCATGGAAAAGAACGCATAAACCACATAACCTACGATCACCATGGACATCAGAAACGGGAACAGGATTGCACTCTGGAATACTTTTTTAAGTGCTCTGTTGGCTGTGTCGCAGATGAACATGGCGAAAAGAACACTCAATGCCGTGTTTAGGGCGATAAAAACGGTGTTGTACACCAGGGTATTGCGGGTAATGAGCCAGGCGTCACTGGAGGCAAAAAGAAAATCGAAATTTTTTAAGCCTACCCAGGGGCTTCTAAGAAATCCTCTGGCAAAGTTGTACTGCTTAAATGCGATAACGATTCCCGCCATGGGAATATAGTTATTGACAATAAGGTACAGCGCCCCGGGAAGCATCATGGCGTAAAGGGGAAAATACTTTTTAAATTTTTCCTTCCGTGACGCCCTGTTCAGCAGGACATAACTGTCTACGGGCAACGATGCCATTGCAGCCTCCATATTTGACTTTTTCAAAACCTTAACGGCTCATATCCTATTCCAGGCTGGCAACATAGTCATCAAGCTGTTTCTGCAGGGCGGCCCGCACTTTTTCGATACCGGCTGCCGTCATCTTCTCCTGGTATTCTCTGAGGCCGCTTACCGCATCTACATAACCCAATTCCAGGGGCCACCAGTACTGCCGGTGTACGCTGATGCAAGCCGCATACTCAGTCTCAACAGAGTTGGTATCGATAACAAAAGAGATATACTTTTGCTTATTTTCGCCCTCCTTAATAGAAGCGTCGAATGCGGCCTTCTTCTGGAGAAGATCGGGAGGAGCGCCTTCTGCGGGGAGATAAAATTCCCTGGTCCGTGCGGCCCAGAGACTGGACATGCCGTAGTCGCTGGTATTGAGCATCCTGATCTGGTTTTGACCGTTCCGGTTTACTATTTCGTAGCTCTTACCCTCAATGCCATAGTAAAAGGCACGAAACGCTGTTTCATCGCTGGTAATAAGCTCATAGAAGGCCAGAGCCCGTTCCGGGTTTTTCGCCGTGGTGGGGAGGGCAAAAGCGTCCATGGTAAAGGGAAGGTTGGAAACATTGGAAGCAAAATTATTCCAGCGTACATCCCGTTCGGGATGCTCCCGGTATTGGCCTTCATACCAATCAATATTACTAAAAATAAGGGCGGCTTTTCCATTAAGAAATTTTTCGCTGTCCGTGTCGGAGAGGGCGGATTTATAAATAAAGCCCTTCTCATTCCATCGCGCCATTGTCTCAAGGAATTCAGGAATTTTTTCATATTCCCAATAGGTAAAGAGTCTGGGATTCTCCAGAGCGGGATCGAAGAAGAGAAAGTCATTGGTTGTACCGGAACTTAACCCGTTGTAAAACATGAACGCATCGTCCGCCTCGGAACCCATGGAGTAAACCCCGAAAGGTTCTATGCCGGGGTTATTAGCGTGGACAATATCCAAATACTTCTCAAGATCCGCAAAGTTTTCCATTTTACCATCCCAGCCATAGGGCGTTGCGAGATCGCCCCTGAGCAAGGGGCCAAAGGCTGCGTAGGTAGCCAGCAGGGTTGGGATGGCGTAGAGATGGCCGTTCACCGTAACCTGCCGGATGGCGGTCTTGGACTGCCGCGCATAGTTTTCCGGTGCGTAGACAGGCCACAGGGTGTCCAGTTGCATAAACGCTCCGCGCTGGGCCAGGGGCGCAAAGTTGAGCCAGATCGATGTGTAGGCCATATCAAACTCCTCGCCGGAGGTAAAGAGCAGCGGATATTTGGTAGGAAACTCTGCCCAGCCTATCCAGTTCACTTTGACCGTGCAGTTAAGCTTCTCTTTGGCGATCTTGTTGAAGTTCTCGTAGAGTTCAGCCTGTTTTGGGGGCTCCACCCCGATAGTGTAGAGGGCAAGCTCTACTTCCTTGGATATGTCCAGCGGTTTCAACGTTCCGTCATTCCCTTTTTTCTGACAGGCTGAAAAAACCGACCCAATAATCAGTAGCGTTACTACTTCTATTCTAAGTAAATTTTTCATATATTCCTCCATAATTATTTTAGCCGCAGTAGTACTGTCAGCCTTTTACTGAACCAATGGTTACGCCTTTTATAAAATACTTTTGCACAAACGGGTACAGCAAAATGATCGGCCCCGTGGCGATGACCGCCATTGCCAGCTTTAAGGAATTTGTCGGCAGGGCTTCTACCCGCACCCCCGCCTGACTCGCAATTGCGGCGACCGACTGGGCCTGCATCAGAAGATCATAGAGCATGTACTGTAAGGGAAACATGGCGGAACTGCTGATGTAGAGCATCGCGTTGTACCAGTCATTCCAGTATTCCAGCGCCATAAAAAGCCCGATTGTCGCAAGCCCTGATGGAAGCAGGGGAAAGACGATCCTGAGAAATATTTTGAACTCCCCCGCGCCGTCAATCTTCGCCGATTCAACAAGCGCCTGCGGAATAGCGCCGACGAAACTCCGCATGATAAGAAGGTAAAACACGTTGAACATCCCCGGCAGAATCAGTGCCAGGAAATTGTTTTTTAAGTGAAGGTATCGTATGTAGAAGATATAGGTACAGACCATACCGCCGTTGAAAAGCGTTGTGAGGTAAAAGTAGAAGGATATAATGTTACGGTACTTGAACGATTTACGGCTTATCACATAGGCGGTCATTGTGATAAGGAAAAGACCTGATACCGTTCCTGTTATGGTGATAAAGATCGAAACGCCGTAAGCCCGCATTACTTTTTCCGGGTATCTAAAGATGACTTTGTACGCATCCAGGGAAAAATCGCTGGGAAGGATGCTGTAACCATGGAAGCGTATTGCCTGATCTGAACTGAAAGAACCTGAAACAAGAATTATGAAGGGGAAAAGGCAGACCAGCGTAGCAATGCTGATAAAAAACCAGCCTGTCATATTAAAAACTTTAGTACTGACCGTGATACGGATTCCCCTCACTGCTCTTGCCTCTAAAAAAGCGAATAGTCCGCTTCGATTTTTTTTACGATCTGATTTACCGTAATGATTATAATAAAACAGAGTACCGACTGGTACAGGGTGGCTGCGGCGGTCATCCCAATATTGACGTTAGTAATAAGAGAGCGGAACACATAGGTGTCGATCACATCGGTGGCGTTGAAAAGCTGGCCATTGTTCCCTACGATCTGGTAGAACATCTGGAAATCTCCGCGAAGTATGCGTCCCACATTGAGCAACAGGACTATGATAATCGTTGGACGTATAAAGGGGAATGTTATTTGCCATATCTTCTGGAAAATGTTCGCACCGTCTATGTCGGCAGCCTCAAAACATTCCGCGTCTATGGCGGTGATAGAGGCAATATAGACAATGGAGCCGTAGCCTACCCATTTCCATGAGTTGAACGCGCAGATAATGAATGGCCACACGGACGGTTTTGAGTAGAGGTTTACCGGATTGGCGTCGATGCTTTTGAGTATGCTGTTCAGTACGCCTGTCTCATAGTTGAAAATATTAAACACAAACGTACCCACGATGACCCAGGAGATAAAATAGGGCAGAAAGATAATAGACTGGCAGAACCGTTTATAGTATTTCCCCGGTAATTCGGTGATAAACACCGCGACGATAACCGCCAGTATCTGGGAGGTAATCAGATTAAGCAAATTGAAGAGAAAAGTGTTCCTGGTAATTAAAAGCCCTGTCCCCGACTGGAAGAGGTAGCGGAAGTTTTCGTATAGGGGCTTATGCCAGTGACTGCCAAAAATACCCAGGTCAAAGCGGTAGTTTTTGAATGCAAGTATAAAGCCCGCTAGGGGGATATACGCAAGAACAAGTACAAGCAGCATCGCTGGAGCGGCCATAAAGAAAAGTGCCCTGTTTTTGGAAAACTCGTAGCGGAGACCGGTATTTTTTGTCAAAGAATCCTTTATTCGCGTATGTTCGTGAAACTGCAACCGGCCGCCTCCGCTATTGGACATCCAGGGATTTGTTGAGGAAAGCAAGTATGATTTCCTTTACTTCGCTTTGGACAAAATGTGTGTCGGCATGGTTTGCGCCTTCTATGAAGTAGAGATCTGCACTGATATCGGCCTTTTCCAGCGATGCGTAAAGCATTTCACTCTGTTCAGGCTTTACAAGCTCGTCTGCGGAACCGTGGAGCAGGAGAAAAGGCGGCGCATCCTTGCTAACCATCGTGGAAAGATCGGGATAGTCTTTCCAGCCGCCCAAATTACACGGAGTATACCAGACTACTGCTGCCCGAACACTGCTGTCCACGCCGGGATTTCCACCAACTTCGTATTCTTTTTTGCCATTAGTCAGAGCGGTAAAGGACGCAAGATATGCCCCCGCCGACTCGCCCATGAGGGCTATTTTTTCCGGATCGATATACAGTTCTTCGGCGTGGGTCCGTAAAAAACGAACTGCCTCTTTTACTTCAGTTATTTGCTGAGGAAAAGGCGATCCGCCGTCAGTGGAGTATTCCACACTGACCACGGCATAGCCCTTTTTTGCGAACCATGCCAGTTCCCCCATCCACCCCCCGCGATCCATCCTGGCAAAACCACCGCCGCAGATGAATACCAGCACAGGCCGTGGTTTTTTTGGTCCATCATAGGGAAAATAAAGCCGGGGCGCCATAAAACTCAGAGAAAGAATATTCGCCGTACCATCGCACCAGTACGGACGCTGGGAATATACGATAGTATCCGCCAGTACGAGAAGGGGTTCCTTCTTTTCAACAGTGATAGTCTTTTTCATAGATACCTCCGGCCCTGCTCATCATCATTTTCGGGAAGCCAGCCATGCGTTAAGCTGAGACTGTTTCAAATCAATAACCCGTTGTAATCCGGCGCTGTAAAGTTTCTGGTTGAGTTCCTGTATAGCCTTGTCCACATCCTCGACAGAGCCGGTGGCGATGGCGTTTACATATTCACTCTGGATACTACTGAGTCCCGCCAGAATTGTCTGGACGCTGGAAGAATCGTACATAAAACCAAAGGCCCGTGATTTATGGGCCGAATCGTTGAACCGCTTGTACTGATCCCAGATGTCGCCGGGAAGGCCGTTCCAGATATGGCCGATAAACTGGTTGGGGAAAAACCATCCCATATTAAGGTGATACCTGTTGTTCGTGCCGTCTATTCCCGGAGGGAAGTCGATAATACGGTTGCTTCCATTTACAAATGCATAATGTTCGCCTTCAATGCCAAAGTTGATAAGGTTGTTAAAATCGGGACTTTTATAGCACCAATTCAGGAACTGCATGGCCTTGACGGGGTCTTTGGAACTGGCGGCAATCCCCCAGTTAAAGAAATTAACACTGTAAGTATACAGATTATTCGAATCGTTTGACCGGTCCTCGGTCCCGATATAGGCGGTTACCATCTCCCTGCCACAGGCGGCATTTTCCTGGATCAGAAAACCGGGCTTAACCGGACTCAGGTATGAAAACAGGGTTCCCGCCCTGACCAGGCTTTGGGCGGTTTCCGTACTGGTAGCGGCATCGAGTTTGACATATCCAGCTTTGTAATATTCATTAATCAAACGGGCCTTGTACCGGAATTCTTCTGATTCAAACCAATTGGTTACCGTGGTGATTCTTCCGCCGTCCAAGAGCACTCCGAAGTCGTCCAGCAGGGTATCGTGGTTTTCAATTTGTAAAATAAAATTGATCCCGGAGAAACAGTCAATGTTGGGATACCGGGCCTTTACCTTGGCGTATACGGCCCCAAGGTCCGTTAAGGTATGGATGGCGCTTACATCAATGCCGCAGGCATCCACAATATCTTTCCGCATGACAATACCGGTTCTGGAGGCGCTTTCTTTCTGTGCCGGAGTCCCATAGACAAAGCCGCTGATAGCGCCGCTTACCGCCACATCTTCTCCTAGGGCCGCCAGGATGTCCTTACCATGATCGTAGATATAATCCGCCAGGTTAACGATAAGGCCGGAGTTTTTCAGATTACCAGCGTTATTAAAAAATATAGGGACAATATCAATTTCATCACCCCCGGACAGGATAAGCTGAGTCCTGGCATTATAGTCCCCAAAGCCCATCTGGATGAATTCTACCGTCATGTTGATGTCCCGAAGGGACGCTTCGTTGATAGCCGCCGTTACTTTGGCCATATCCTGCTGATCCCCGCCTATGTAGGCCATAACGATGTGATGAGGCCTTCCGCTTCCTGCGGCTTGTCTCCCCCCGGCCCAGAGTTGAGCTAAACCCAGAGTCAGGGCCATAACCGATACCAGAACCATACTTACGATTCTTTTTGTTTTCATGTTTTTCTCCTCTTCGTATTCATTCGAATACACTTGAAATTATGGATTATCATATCATAACGAAAATAATACGTCAACAAAAAAAGACAAAAATAACAAAGGCAAAGTAAAGGCTCATCCTTGACAAAATGGTTGCAAAATGGTATCATTATATCCATTGGAGGTTAAGTATGCCTACACCGGTAAAAACTAAAAAGGCGATGACCGTTCGCTTTGGAGACCACTATACCTATGAACTCGTGTGCGCGGCAGCCAGGATGCAGGAACAGTCAGTGTCAAGTTTCATTATGTCTGCTGTCCGTTCTTATAGCGAAAATGTACTTAGAGAACGAGCGCAATCTTTTGGGGATTTTGGCCCTATTGTGTTATCCCCCGCTGATTACAAAGCTCTCATGGATTCTATGAAGAATCCACCTCAACCCAACCAGGCCTTGGCGGCTGCCTTTGAAGATTTCAAGAGATCCGGCATAACCTTTTCAGATTAAAATGCAGTTTTCAGCGCTAAAAAACGAACATGACAGGGTTTCGTTTGACTGTGGTATCCCTGAACTGAATGTTTTTCTCAAAGAACAGGCGCGATCCTTTATCAAGCGCGGTTTATGTGCCATACATGTATTTGCTGAAGACAATGCAATCGTCGGTTATTATACGCTGTCGGCGGCTTCTTTATCAGCTGCGGAACTACCATTTGGAGCCGGACAAAAGTATCCCCAAAGATTGCCTGTACCATGCTGGATACTTGGCCGTCTCGCTATTGACAAAAAATATCAGGGGCAGGGACTTGGCAAAATGTTACTCTTGGCGGCGTGTGATAAGGTGCTTGAAATGTCACATGATGCCGGCGGCTATTGTATTCTTGTTGACGCAATAAATGAACACGCCAAGGGCTTTTACCTTAAATACGGTTTTTTGGAGTTTCCTGATACTCCTTTAAGACTATATCTGCCCTTGGCTTCCTTGCCGCATTAATGCCGGAAGATAAACCTTTGGGCTGGACAAAACAGGGGTAAGCGCCGTTATATATGGAAATATATGTCAAACGTTTGCTGTCTCGTCCGGTGGATTTTTCTTTTGCCGAGCTGACAACATTATTGGGCCTGTTTGGATATTCTCTGTTTGAGGCAGGGAAAACAAGCGGCTCACGAGTTGTTTTCATAAAAGATGGTGATTATATTCGGCTGCATAAACCGCATCCGGGAAATATTTTGAAACGGTATCAGGTTGATGATATTATAGCGGCTCTAAAAGAAAGAGGTATTGTATGAACAATTATCTTCATTACAAAGGGTATATCGGCAGCATTGAGTTCTCCGAAAAAGACAACGTATTTCATGGCAAGGTTATCGGTATTAAACCGCTTATATCCTTTGAAGGCGATACCGTAATTGCCATCAAAGAAGATTTTCACAATGCGGTTGAGGAATATCTGGCGTTTTGTACAAAAAACGGTACACAGCCGGAAAAACCCTATAAAGGTTCGTTCAATGTGCGGATCGGGGCGGATTTACACCGCAAGGCGGCGCTCCTGGCTCATGCCCATGGTATTTCCCTTAACGCGCTTGTTGAAGACGCGATCCATCGTATGGCGGAAGTATAAGCGGGCATGTTCGAGAATGAGGCCGGTTCCGACGGGCCAAGATCCTATTGTTTTACCGCCCCGGCCAAACCTTCCACAAAATACCGCTGGAATATTAAATATACCGCCAGCACCGGCAAAATGGATATAAGCACACCGGCACAGAGCAGGCCATAATCAATACCATGCTCTCCTACAAAAGTCATCAGGCCGACAGGGACGGTCTTTTTGTTATTGTCATTGATAATAACCATGGCCAGAAGGTATTCATTCCAGGTGGCAAGAAAATCTGTAATTACCAGGGTAGCTATAGCCGGTTTGGCAACCGGGATAATAATTCTCCAATACAGTTGAAATTTGGTACAGCCATCAATCGTGGCCGCCTCATCCAGTTCTTTGGGAATGGTTCTGAAAAACCCCCGAAGTACCAGGATACCGTAGGATATTCCAAACCCTATATACACATAAAAAAGGCCAAAATAGGTATTCAGGAGTCCAAGGCGTGAATAAATTACATTGATAGGCACGAGGGCGGCCTGGAACGGAAGCATCATTCCTATTATAAAAAAGATAAATATGCCCGTTTTATGCTTGATGTCCAGCCGCGCTATGGCGAAGGCCGCCAGGGATTCCACAACAATTCCCAGAGGAACCTTGAGTACACAGATAATAAGATCATTGGTCATGTATTGAAATAACCGGCCCTGAATAAAGGCGTTGGGAAAATTTGACCAGGCAATCTTCGCGGGCAGATCAAAAAGCCCAATATTGTTAAAAAAATCCTGTCTGCTTTTAATAGCCGTAGCGATAAGCGTGTAAATAGGCGCAATCCACAGGACCGTCAAAAA